>JANOCH010000756.1:0-4844 GCA_031412015.1 Chitinophagaceae bacterium | reverse complement strand
CATGATATCTATGAAGCAAGAATATTAACACAAGCGGAAAAGCAATACAAAGTGGTAACGCAAATGGGTAACCAGGGAAGCAGTGGTGATGATACTAGAAATATCGAGACCTGGGTTCAGTCGGGGTTGATAGGCGATGTTAATACGGTACATGTATGGACCAACCGTCCTACCTGGCCACAGGGTATTGCAAGACCGGCCGGCAAGTTTGATAATCCCGCAGAGCTGGATTGGGACCTTTGGTTAGGAACAGCGCCTGAAAGAGATTTTAATCCACTCTATGTGCCCGCTAATTGGCGGGGTTGGGTTGACTTCGGAACGGGCTCACTTGGGGATATGGGTTGCCATTTTATAGATGTTCCGTACAGGGCATTGAAACTCGGCTATCCTGTTTCTGTAGAATGTAGCATTACCTCCGTGTTCACCGGTTTCTTCCAGGAAGTATTTAATACTGACAGCTATCCCCCATCATCTAAAACACATATTCAATTTCCCCGGCGGGGCAATATGCCTCCAGTCGAGATGATCTGGTACGACGGTGGCATAAAGCCAAAACGTCCGGCCGAATTATTACCTGATGAAGAGCTCGCCGAATGGGATGGCGGGATCATATTTGAAGGAACCAAAGGAAAGATCATGGCTGGTTTGTGGGGCCGTAATCCAACACTGTTGCCTACCAAAAAAATGAAAGAGATAAAACTACCGGCGGCAAAGAAAGCAAAAGTGATTCGTGGTGCGGAAGGGCATCAAACACAATGGACGAATGCCTGTAAAAAAGGATATGGCGCTTATACCAGCTCCCCGTTTTCAGAATCTGGTCCGCTAACGGAAACCGTATTGATGGGTAATCTCGCTGTCTTAAGCTATAACCATATCGTAAAGGATGCAAAAGGCGAGAACAAATTTCCCGGGCGCAAAAAACTATTATGGGATGGTGCGAATATGAATATCACCAACTTTGATCCTGCTAACCAATTTGTAAAAAGAAATTATCGGGGCCAATGGAAACTCGAACTATAGCGAAAAAGAAATCATTGTATTAGTTATATTGCAGGAATATCAAATAAGGACGATTTAAAAAATAAAAATTTGCTGATGAAAAAGAAAAACAACGTTTTCGATTCCCGCCGCAGGTTTATCAGGAATACATCCGTGGCCGCTGCTGGTTTTTTTATTGTACCCCGTCATGTATTGGGAAGAGGTTTTGTGGCACCCAGCGATAAACTAAATATTGCAGGAATAGGCGCCGGCGGAAAAGGACAAAGTGATATGACCGAATTCGCCAAAAGCCCTAACGTTAATATTGTTGCTATGTGCGATGTGGACGACAGGCAGGCGGTAAAATCGCGTAGCAATTTTCCAAAAGCCAATTATTATAAAGATTTCAGGGAGATGCTGGCTAAAGAAAAGAACAATATCGATGCCTGTTCTATCTCCACGCCCGATCATACACACGCTGTTGCTACATTAGCGGCTATGCAATTAGGCAAACATGTGTACACGCAAAAACCATTGACACATGATATTTATGAAGCAAGGATTTTGGCGCAAGCCGCGAAGAAATACAAAGTGGTTACACAGATGGGCAACCAGGGTGGTTCAGGTGACGGCGTAAGACAGGCAAAAGAAATGTACAACGCCGGTATGATCGGCGATATCATCGAAGCGCATGCATGGACTAACCGGCCGGTATGGCCCCAGGGTCTGCCTACACCGGCTGGCAAATTCGACATGCCCAAAGAATTAGATTGGGATCTCTGGCTTGGTACAGCTAAAGCCATTGATTTTAATCCGGCCTATCTGCCATTTAACTGGCGTGGCTGGTGGGCATTTGGTACGGGAGCATTAGGCGATATGGCTTGTCATATCATGGATCCTATATATCGAATACTTCCCATTGATTACCCCGATTCAGCTGAATGCAGTATCGCTAATATCTGGAAAGACATGTGGGCCGAAGGCAACTTCGTAGATAGTTGCCCACCTTCTTCTATCATTCACTTAAACTATCCAAGAAAAGATAAGAAAGGCAATATCAAAGTATCATGGCATGACGGCGGTTTATTACCACAACGTCCTGATGAATTATTACCGGGAGAGGCATTTGGCAACTGGGATGGCGGTGTATTGTTTGTTGGAACAAAAGGAAAAATGCTGATGGACTGCTATGGCGCTAATCCGAGATTGCTGCCAAGCTTATTGATGAAGGAAAAGCAAATGCCAAAGCAAACTATCAAGAGAGTACCGGAGGGTCACTACCTCCAATGGGTGAATGCCTGTATTGCGGGTCATGGCAAAGGAGAGACAAGTTCTCCGTTTGAATATGCGGGTCCGTTTACAGAAAGCATCCTGATGGGTAACCTCGCCATCCGTAGCTCCATGATGGTAAATCCTAAACTGAACGGTTGGGAAGACAAATATCTTGGCAGGAAGAAATTGTTGTGGGATGCGAAAAATATGAAGATCACGAATTTTGATGAAGCCAACCAGTTTGTAAAAAGAGAATATCGTGAGGGCTGGAAATTAGAACTGTAAGTCTATAGCCACTACTCCATAAATGAGCTGCGGGAAAAAGTGAAAACTTTAGTACGGCAGCTCATTCTTTTTTTAACGATGTGCCTCGTTTAGCAAAATTCAAAATGAACTTTTGATTCAATGATGAATGTATAGACAATTCATTCATCCGTTTGAGCAGTTGATGCTTTTGCTCAATGGATAGTAATGGAAGAAGTCTAACATTTGCTTTTTGGGAGTATAACATGAATTGATATGAATGTACTGGTGATCGAATATGAAAAGCTAAAGGTGGCAAAGATAAAAGACCTGCTCTACCAGATAGACGATTCTATCCATGTTGTTGGCGTAACAAATGATATGGTCACGGCTGCTGAGTGGCTGACAAAAAACAAGATACCCGACATTATACTGGCCAACCAATCGGTAATGGCCGGCATCGAAAAAGAAAACGGCCGGACAATCAAAGCCATGGTGACTTTTTCTACCCTAAGCGAAGAGTTCAATTTTGCGGCGTTCCGGTATAAGACCATGCGGCAAATTTTAAATAGCCTGCCGGCCACCGAGGAAAGACTATTGAGCTTTGACGATCATACGGATAGAACATTGTCAGCCGGACCCTTTAAAGAACGTTTTTTGGTTAAACAGGGCCAGCGATTATTATCAATCCCCGTAAACCAGGTCGCATATTTCTTTTCGCAGGAGCGATTTATTTTTTTAAAAACATTTGAAAACCAAAAATTCTTGTTGGAATACCGGATCGAACAATTAGAAGATCTTATTTCTCCTGCGATATTTTTTCGTGTGAACCGTTCCTATATTATTTCATTGCCAACTGTCAAAGAGATACATGCTTATTTTGGCAACCGTCTTAAACTATACCTTTCTCCTGCAACCGACAAAGAAGTAATTGTCAGCCGGAAAAGAGTAAATGATTTTAAAGCGTGGCTGGGCAAGTAATAGTTGTTTATTATACTGTAATGATCTTATTTTTTCGGGTTGATTAGTCAACCTGTTTCGTTCATGTCTTTTTTCCTGCACTTCATGCAGGATTATATTCATTTACTGCATTTCTGCTTGCTGTGACACTTTAGGAATTATAGTTTGGGATAGTAAACATCCAATACCAGTGTCACCGTCAAATAAAAGCCACCCCGCACTATCTTGAAAGACCAGGTACCCCGTATCCTGCGAAACAATTCGTCCATTGACATAAAAGACCAGTGCGGATCTTTTTTGCCGGTGATTATATTTTCAAAAAATCCACCCCTATGTTTAAAACCAGCTTCTTTTTCCTCCTCCTGTTTTTTTCGGTACACAAAATTTTTTCTCAATGTTTGATCGCTCCGTCTCCACCCGACTGTACGGGAACAGAGGCACTGCTTGTCGACGATGAAACACTGAACACCGGCACTACAAAGTGGTACTATGGCGGCGCAGTTACCATGAATAGCCTGACGTTGAACGGAGGTACGCTGATCGTGTGCGGCGATCTGACCATCGATAAATTTTATATGGACAGGGGCACTATATTTATCCGCCCAGGCGCCCGTTTGGTGATCAGTTCTGGTATTGGCGCCGGTTTAATACTGAGGGGCGACTCTTATATTTATAACTACGGCACCTGTGAAATTCAGCGAAACCTGTCATTAGAAAATGGACATGCTACTGCCGTTACTCCCAATGTGATCATCAATGCTACGGCTTCTTCCATTTTTAAAATGTCCAACCAGTATTTCGTGATCAACAATTCTTTTTCCTGGTTTGTCAATAATGGTTCGGCTGAGTTTTGGGGCATCATTACCGACCCGCAGTCTTCCGCCAATTCAGTTTGTCTTGGTAATGCCAGTACAACCCAGATGGCGGTATTGATCAATAAAGTACAAAATACTTATGTGACACCTGTTGGCAATGCCTGCCTGTACGTACGCCAGTTTTCTCAATTTTTTAATCAGCTTAGTAATAGCCATTCTTTGTTTGTTTGTCTTGCTGCAAGCCATACTTCCGATTCAGGTTGTATTCCCTTTGGATGTCAGCCCAACAACTGGGGTGCGGCACAGGTATTTACCAATTGCGCCGGATGCAGTTCATTGGGTGTTTTGGGAGTTCAATTCATTTCTTTTAAAGCCACAACAACGGCGGACTATGGATTTAACAGCCTTGAATGGCAATTAAGCGGAGCTAAACAAAATTATATTTTCAAAGTGGAGAGATCACCTGATGGTATACACTTTGCTCCTATTGATAGCTTTATCGTAAAAGAAGAAAATCGCATTCAGTTTAATTCAATTGATAAAAACCCATTACCGGGTACCAACTATTATATGATA
>JANOCH010000755.1:0-6928 GCA_031412015.1 Chitinophagaceae bacterium | reverse complement strand
GGCCAATATACCTTATGAAGTTTTTCTTCTCTTGCAATTTCTAATACATTGAGCAATCCCTGCATATTGAGTTGCCACGCAAGTCCGGGATTTTTCTCTCCCGTTGCTGAAAGAATAGCCGCGAGTAAGTATATCTGGGTTATATTTTGCCGGATGATCTGTACATGCAGCATTCCTTTATTCATTACATCCAGTCCAACATAGGGCCCTGTTCCTTCCAGTAATGGGTTTTGCTCCCTTAGATCTGAAGCTATCACATTGCTATTGCCATATATTTTCCTGAGCGCCATTGTCAGTTCCACTCCTATTTGCCCGCTGGCGCCAATGACCAGTATCTTCTCTTTTTGCATATACCAAACTTTTGGGGGCAAAGATGGAGCTACAAAGTTCAAATTCCAAATACCAAATTGCCGGTAGTATCTCAACTTGATTGTGTCACATTTTTGAAACACAGGGACACAGAGTCACAAAGGCACAGGTTTTACATGACTCCGTGTCTCAGTTCTCCTGTGTCTCCGTGTTTCATATTTATTTTAACCGAAGACATTACCAATTCCCGGTTAACTTTGCGCCATGGAAAAAATGCTTACGGATCTTTTTGCCGGACAAACTTATGATGAAAAAAATTTCTTCTTAATTGCTGGTCCCTGTGTTGTGGAAAGCGAAGAGTTGATCATGGAGGTTGCGGACAAAGTATCTGCTATATGCAAAAACCTTGGTATCCCTTATATCTTCAAGGCATCATACCGCAAGGCCAATAGAACCAGCGCTAATTCGTTTACTGGAATTGGCGATGAAGCCGCATTAGCATTGGTTAAAAAAGTGGGCAACAAATATAAACTGCCTACTACTTCTGATATTCATGCACATGAAGAAGCCGCCATTGCGGCAAAGTATATCGACATATTACAGATACCTGCTTTTCTTTGCCGTCAAACGGATCTGTTGTTGGCTGCCGGCGAAACGGGTAAAATAGTAAATGTAAAGAAGGGACAATTTCTTAGCGGCCCATCGATGAAATTCGCTGTGGAGAAAATAAAGAATACAGGCAACGAAAAAATAATTCTCACCGAACGGGGAACCACTTTTGGGTACCGGGACCTGGTAGTCGATTACCGAAATATTCCGTGGATGCAGGAACACAAAGTGCCGGTGGTAATGGATGTCACACACTCCCTGCAACAACCTAATCAAACTACGGGTATTACCGGCGGCAATCCTCAATTGATCGGTACTATTGCCAAAGCAGCGATTGCGGTGGGAGCCAATGGACTGTTCATCGAAACACATCCAAACCCAGCTGTCGCAAAAAGCGATGGCGCCAATATGCTCAAGCTTGATCTGTTAGAAGGATTATTACAACAACTCGTAAAGTTGAGAAAGGCTGTTGTGGAATAGTTGAAATATTGACAAGCTAAAAAGGAAAAGTCATTCCCTTTCCGGAATGACTTTAAAAATTATTCTCCGATAATCCTTCACCATCCTGGTAATCTTAGCCCTACCTGAGATCGACTTCTTCTACCCCTGGATATTTTTTCTTATCAAAGGCAAATTGATTGTCAGCTAAATTTCCATTTGTTTTCATGTTGCTGACAGTGTAGGTATAACGGTTGCCGCCGTTCTCCAATACCTTAGTGCTGTAAATAGTTTTTGCTGCTTTGTCCACCTGCAGGTAAACTTTATGAAAGGGTTTGCTTTTATCCGTTGGCGTCATTTCAATTTCCTGCAATGTTTTTGCACCCACTTTCTTTTCGCCATTTAGCAGGTAAAGAAAATCTTTGTCGTAAAAGTTAGTAAATAATTTCTGCGGGGTCAATGCGGTTCCCGAAGCGTCTACATTATTGATCGTAACTTCATTAGTACTCTTATCGTAGTTCCAAACAGTAGTTCCATCACTGAAAATCTCCTGGCCACCAAAGCTAACCCGGTATTTATTTCCCTTCATCCACACAGTACCCGTTTTAGTCGATATCGCTTTTCCTTTCGCATCCTCCACTTTGTAAGAAAATCCCGCTTGTACGGAAGAAAATGTTTTGAATTTGGCGCTTACTGCATCCAGCACTTTTTTGGCAGCCGGATCATTTGTCTGAGCTATAACAACAGAGCCGCTGATGAGTAAAGCCATTACCAGGTATAAAGTCCGCATGATTGTTAATTTTATTTTAAAGATAATTTTCAAAAGGTTCGCAAAAATAGGGTATTACGGATATAGACAAACAATGACCGTACCGGGTTGCAAGTAGTTGATTTTATTAACTCTTTAATGTCCCAGCGCATCAAGATGTTGTTGCAGATCAACTTCTGTTTTAATTAGTACGTCACGGGCCTTACTTCCCTGGTTGGCGCCAACAATTCCAGCCGCTTCCAGTTGATCCATTAATCGTCCCGCACGATTATACCCCAGTTTCATCCTTCTTTGCAATAAAGACGTAGAACCCACCTGGTTTTGTACGATAAGACGTGCCGCGTCTTCAAATAATGAATCTCGGTCGGAAAGATCAAACTCTTTTCCTTCCAGCTCTTTTTCATCAATATATTCAGGAAGCAAAAATGCTTGCGGATAGCCATCCTGGTAACCGATAAAATCGGCAATTTTGTCTACTTCCGGCGTGTCAACAAATGCACATTGCAAACGAACGATCTCACCATTATAGCTGATTAGCATATCTCCTTTCCCGATCAATTGTTCGGCACCCCCTGCATCCAAAATGGTGCGGCTGTCGACCTTACTGCTCACTTTGAAAGCGATACGAGCGGGGAAGTTGGCCTTGATGGTACCCGTGATAATATTAACGGAAGGTCTTTGCGTAGCGATGATAAGGTGTATACCTACAGCACGGGCCAGCTGCGCTAACCTGGCAATCGGCATTTCCACTTCTTTGCCCGCTGTCATGATCAGGTCAGCGAACTCATCCACCACTAATACAATAAAAGGAAGATACTGATGACCTTTTTGTGGATTTAACCGGCGGGCGATGAACTTTGTATTGTACTCTTTAATATTACGACAACCCGCTTCTTTCAACAGATCATAGCGATTATCCATCTCGATACACAATGCATTTAATGTATTGATCACTTTCTTCGTATCAGTGATAATAGCATCCTCCTCATTGGGTAGTTTGGCAAGAAAATGATTGGAAATAGTACTGTAAACACTTAGCTCCACTTTCTTCGGATCAACTAGCACAAATTTTAATTGTGATGGATGCTTACAATACAACAAGGAAACAAGAATAGCATTTAAGCCTACCGACTTACCCTGGCCGGTTGCCCCTGCCATCAACAAGTGTGGCATGCTGGCAAGATCAACGATAAAATTTTCGTTATTGATCTTTTTTCCAATAGCTATCGGCAGAGAGAAATTATTTTGCTTGAACTTATCTGAATCCAGTAGTGTTCTCATGCTCACGATCGTCTTCTTGGCATTCGGTACTTCAATACCAATCGTTCCCTTCCCGGGGATAGGAGCAATTATACGGATCCCCAATGCTGCAAGACTCAACGCGATATCATCTTCAAGATTTTTGATCCGGGAAATACGGACACCCGCAGCCGGTACTATTTCATACAATGTAACGGTAGGGCCAACCGTGGCGCTGATCTTTTGAATTTCTATAGAATAATTACGGAGCGTTGCGATGATCTGGTTTTTATTATTCTCCAGTTCAGCAGGATCCTGTATGATCTTTTCGCTGCCATGTGTTTCCAACAGGTCGAGCCCGGGATACTTGTAATTTTTCAGATCAAGTGTAGGCTCATATGGCGCCAGGTTTTCCAGCTGCTTTGCCATTACAATTTCTTCTTCCGCTGTGGCCGGAACAGTATTTATTTCCAGTTGCAGGTCAGTGGCGGGAATGTCCTTTTTTAGTTTTGGCTCAGGCACAGGAATTTCCAGTTCCTTCTTCGGCGGTTCGAAAGATTCCGGTTGCAGCTCTTCATGTTTATGAAGCATATCAGCCAGCAGTTCTTTTTCCACACCCAACCCTTCCATCTCCATGGCCTCCGCTTCTTTTTCGATCATCTGAAGGTCATGGAAAGCCTCGTTATCATTTATGGTAAGATCGATCATGCCGCTGTCCCTCTTCAACGAATTACCGTTTTTATCGAGGCCATTCCCTTCGGCATATTTATCATTGATGGTTTTTGCAACTGGCGCTTCCTCCAGGTTAGCAACATCGTCCTCATTTTCTTCATTTGCTAAAACCTCTTTTTCCTTTCGCAGCGGTACATTGAAGGAAGGATTGAATTGCCAGATAAAATAACCAAATGCAACTACGAGCAGCAAGGCCGCCGTACCCACATTTCCTAAAATTCCAATCAACCAGTTGCTTATCAATTTTCCAACACCGCCGCCAAAAGGAAACTCTCCCCTGAAAATAAAAGCCAGCGATACTGATAAAACCAATAATCCAACCGTCACATATTTAAGGTTGCGCCATATCGAAAAGACTTTCCGATTAAAAAGCAGATTGGTACCTACTACAAAAAAGAAGGTGCAAATAAGCAAAGACGCGATCCCGAAGCAATTAAAAATAAAAAAATGGGATACTACTGCTCCCAGGCGACCCAGTAAGTTGGCAACAGGCTTATCATTTTCCAATAATGCGGAAAAACCGTTCTTGGCGATATCCTGGTCTTCTTTCCAGGTAAAAAAATAAGAAAGGAAGGCAACGAACATGAAAATAGCAATAAGGAGGAATACAGCACCTGTGATCTTCCAGGTACGTTCATCGCGGGCAAGGGCTTTCCAATCGACTTTCTCCTCCTTCTCCTGCTTAAAGGCTTTTGAGTCAGCTTTCTTAGGATCGGCTTTCACTTTTTTTCCGGATCTGTTTTTCAACTTATTGGCCATGGCGGCAAAGATAATATAGTTTGCAATTTTCGGGGGAGACTTCATTCATCTGATAAATTCTTATTTCTATCCAACTATAAACTGAAAACTACCTGAAAGTGGTATACAGGAAACTAAAAAAACAAATACCCAAGTGTTAAATTTGACTATTCTTAACTAACCAACTGCCAGATGGGTAAATCTACCTTATTCGTCCTATCGTCTTGTATTTTACTTTTTGCAGAAGGTTTATTAGCACAGGACAGTTCAGTTTCCCGGTTTATTGATATCAGTAAGATCACACTCTCCGAAAACATTCAAAAAAATATCGGATTCAGCTATCTCGACCGTAAAACGCCGCTCGTTGAAAATTATCATTCCCTGGTATTTAACCCGGGTGCTGTACATCCACGGCAAATACCGGATAAATACGTTACCAAAAAAGCAATTATTCGTTTCAATCTTTTTAATAGTTCCGATTCAGCCAGGTCGGTTTGGTTCTTTCCAGGGTTGTATTACTGGGATTCGCAACTGTATGAGCTTACCGGTAAGTCTTTAAAAAAAATCCCTTCCATTCTTCCTGATCAACCCAAAGAGATCAGTTACCGCTATATTACACTTCCTGCTCATGATTCTGTAACGATAATAGCCGAATTAAGTTTCGTCAGAACACATCTCAATTCCGTCCGCCCCGTCCTCGTCAGTCCCGGTTACCTTGTATCGTATGTAAAGGATCTCGATAGTACTAACATGGAATCGAAGATCGTTACCTATCTTTTTTGCGGGTTATTGTTAATGATGATCTTGTTTTCATTGGCCAGCTTTTTCCAGGGGGCCAATCCCGAGTTTTTGTACTATTCCGGTTATGCCTTCTTCCTTGGTGCTATGCTGTTCATTAAAGCTATTCATAGTTATCACACCACCTGGTTTGGTTTTTTCCAGGAAACCTATCTCGACCTGATCATGCAGAACGCAGGCATTTTAATGTATATGCTTTTCATGCAGAAATTTTTAGCCACGAAACAAAATCACCCCTTCCTGTACAAACTGTATAAGGTCGGCGTTGCCTTGCTCATAGTTTCGACCGCTGTTTACAGTTATGCTCATTATTTCACTGATAACTTTACCCTTGAGAATCGTATAGAAAACATAACAAAGATCCTGCTCCTGGTAATGGTGATCATATTTCTAGTCTATAGCACCCGGTATTGGAGTGAGAAATTACTCCGTTATCTTTTTTGGGGCAACTTTTTCCTGCTGTTGTTCTCCGTTTTATCATTGTTAATGCTTAATAAAAATATCATTCCCCGCAACGTACCGGCGATTTTCAGGTCATCGCTTTTCTATTACGAAATAGGTTTGTTACTTGAACTGATCTTTTTCCTGCTGGGATTAAATCACAAAAATAAACGTCAACTCATTTCGCAGGCAAGGGAAAGGGAAAGACTGAAAGCAAAGGACCAGATGAATGAATACGAAAAAGAAATCGCCATCTATAGAGCACAGCAACAGGAAAGGGAACGTATTTCCGCAGATATGCACGATGAACTGGGATCGGGAATGACGGCCATACGCCTGATGAGCGAAATAGCGAAAAATAAGATGAAAGAAAACACACCCGTTGAAATTGAGAAGATATCTCATTCGGCGGATGAGGTGTTGAATAAGATGAATGCCATCATCTGGAGTATGCACAGTGGCAACGACACCGTTGACAACCTGGTGTCATATATACGCTCTTATGCATTAGAGTATTTTGAAAATACGCCTATTAATTGTAAAATAGCTACTCCTGATCATATCGAACCCACAGAGCTGTCGGGAGATAAAAGGAGAAACCTGTTCCTGAGTGTAAAAGAGACATTGAACAATGTATTGAAACATTCAAAAGCCACGGAACTGAAGATAGAATTCAAAATTGAAAACTCCTTAACCATTAACATAATGGATAACGGTATCGGAATAGACCTGCAAAAGATCCGGCAGTTTGGAAATGGCCTAAAGAATATCGCCAAAAGAATGGAAAGTATTGGGGGAACTTATCAAATTGAAAACAATAATTCATTAAAAACTGAAATTTGCAAATAATTTAAC
>JANOCH010000754.1:0-11654 GCA_031412015.1 Chitinophagaceae bacterium | reverse complement strand
AAAAGCTTTACAATCAAATTAAAGATGGGAATCAGTAATCCGAATTTGTATTTTTTTAGCCTGTCTGTCAAAAAATCGGTGTTGCTGTACTGGCCCGCCTTTTTGCTGTCGACAATTTTGAAACCTGTTGAATCGACCAACTTCTTAAAAGTAGTAAGTGAAAAATAATTGATATGCTCGACAGGTTTGAACTGGAACCATTTTTTGCCTAATAATTTCCTTTGCAAACTATCATAGTCAGGTGTAATTAAAACGACGATCCCGTTGTTTTCAAGTATCGAGTGCAGTTTGGTAAAATGCTCCTGCAGGTCTGTTAAATGCTCTACCACATCAAAGAGGGTAATGATGCTGTATTTTTCCCCGAAAGAAATGTCCAGGAAAGGCGAATCGTAGACCTTGTAGCCGTTTTGTTGCAATTGACCGGCGTATTCTGTATTCAATTCAATCCCGAATGGCTTCCAGCCCCGGGCCTTAAAAACCTCCAGGCAATATCCTGCGGCACAACCAATGTCTAAGGCATTTACATTTTCGCCGGTGCTGACAAAATGGATAGCGTCATCGATCCATTTTTGGAAGTTCTTTTGCCGAAGCTCTTTATTTTCTTTGTAATGAAAATAGCCAACACTCGTATTATCAAAATAATTGTCCTTATAGATTTTTAGAAGCTCCTTTTTTTGTAAGCGGGGGTTGACGTAAACAAAATCGCAATGATCGCATTGTACAATGGTCCAGGAATCGATACGATATTTTTGAGTATGATTGTTTTTTGTGCAAAGGGGGCAATTGACAAATTCTTTATTGGCTGGATCCATGACGGAAAACTAAAGTAATATTCTGAAACGGTAAATTGACTATGTGCTGTAACTTTTGGAATCAATAAATTTATTTCAATTCCAGCCTCCTGGTAATGTATTTCCCCAACAGATCAAACTCAAGATTAACCAGGTCGCCTTTTATTGTTTGCTGAATAGTTGTATGATCAAAAGTATAAGGGATGACGGCGACGGTGAACCGATTCTTTTTTACATTAAAAGAAGTAAGGCTGATACCATTCAGGCAAATAGAGCCCTTCTCGATGATCAACCCGGCAAACTTTTTAGGAAACTCTATGACAAACTCCCAACTGCCATTTTTTTCTTTTCTTTTCAGGCATTTGCCGGTAGTGTCCACATGACCCTGCACGAAATGACCGTCCAGTCGTCCGTTAATGGCCAGGCATCTTTCGATATTGACCAGTGTGCCCACCACCCAATTTTCTAAGTTGGTTTTTTTTAATGTTTCATCGATTGCCGCTACACGGTGTGACGACCCTTTTATTTCTTCAACGGTCAGGCAAACGCCACTATGACTAATGCTCTGATCCACTTTAAATTCAGTTGAAAGCGGAGATTCAACCCAAAATGACCTGTTCGAGCCATTCGTAATGACTTCTTTTACAATGCCTGTAGCTTCAATAATACCGGTAAACATGGTACAAATCTCTCCAAAGGAGTCCATTCGGACAAATTCCAATTCCAAATCCTGCTTGTTTACGAGGGTTTTTGGCTTTTAAAAAATTGAAAACTCGCTTTTAAACTCAGAACAATTCCCTTATCTTTGCCTCCCGAAATTTCGGGACTAAAACATACCAGGGAGGTATATACTATGTTAATTATTGATTCAAAAGATTGCGAAAACATCGACAAAGCGCTGAAGAAGTACAAAAAGAAATTCGAAAAATCGAAGACCCTCTTGAAATTGCGTGAGCTGCAGAGCTTTACCAAGCCTTCAGTCAGGCGTCGTGGAGAAGTGCTGAAAGCGATCTACAAGCAGAATATTGTCAGCGGTAAAATAGAGAAATAATTTACTTTATCATTCTGAGAAGTAGGGAATAGCTGCCCCGGTATTAATCGGGGTAGCTATTTTTTTATGTTTAGTTGTGTAGCTTTGAGCTTACACGATGATTGATAACCATTCCACAGAAATCCGGGCATTTATAGATTACCTGAAATTTGAAAAGAGGTATTCAGCTCATACGATCATCTCTTACCAGACGGATCTTTCTTCTTTTTTTGAGTATTTGGGAAAGCAATATGGTGAATTGATTCTAAAGGACGTCACTCTTAGCTTTATTCGCAGTTGGCTCGCTGATCTGAAAGAGAAGAAACTTACTTCAAAGTCGATTAACCGGAAAATTTCGACCCTACGATCTTTTTTTAAGTACCACCTGAAACGGGGTGCTATTACGGTAATGCCAACCGTAAATATCATTGCACCTAAAATAAGTAAGCGATTACCCGTTTTTTTAAAAGAAGCCGATACAAAACAGCTTTTAGAGACTTTAAATGCCTCGACAGAGGACTGGAAGACCCTTAATGCACGCATGCTCATCAGTCTTTTCTATGCTACAGGCATGCGGCTTAGCGAGTTGATCAATTTAAAGGAGAAACAACTGGACCCGGCGCGGTCCCAGCTACGGGTGCTGGGAAAAGGTAATAAGGAAAGAATTATTCCTGTAAGCAAAGAATTATTCGTGGAAATACGCAAATACCAGGATCTGAAAAGAAAGACATTTGAAAAAAAAGAGGAAGTGTTGCTAGTAACCGGGAGGGGCAGAAGATTGTATCCTAAATATGCGTGGTTATTGGTCAATAAATATCTTGGCCAGTCCAGTACCCTTGATAAAAAAAGTCCGCATGTGCTGCGGCACACTTTTGCTACACACCTGATGAATAATGGTGCTGACCTTAACGCGGTGAAGGAGCTATTGGGTCACGCCAGTTTGGCCGCTACCCAGGTTTACACCCACACCACTATCGAGAAGCTAAAAGATGTTCACAAAAAAGCTCACCCCAGGGCTTAAAAATATATTTCTCCCCGGTTAAATTTTGGGTGTAAATAGTTTGGATTTTTTCCTTTTTGATGTACCTTCATAGGAACCAACAAATCACTCCTTTATGTAAGATAATTCTCCCTCTTAATTAAGCTCTTTATTTATTATTTCACCGTTTAAAATGTGACGACTATGAATGTAAACATTCAAACTGTTCGATTTGATGCGGACTCAGGATTGGTTGAATACGTCAACCGGAAACTTGAAAAATTAAGTACTTTTCATGATCGCATCATCAAGGTAAATGTGTTTCTGAAACTAGACAATGTAGTTCACAACATTAAAGACAAGATCGCCGAGATCAGGATACACGTACCCCGCCATGAATTTTTTGTGAAGTCAACCAGTAAATCATTTGAAGAATCATTCGACGACGCGTTTGATTCGATCGTAACTCAAATAAAAAGAAAAAAAGAAAAGCAAGCAGCCTAAAAAATTATAAGACCTCTTCGGAGGTCTTTTTTATTGCGATGAGTGATCAATGCGCTACTGTTTCAATTTTAAAAGGAAGTATGAACTGTTTGTTGGAATTTTTAAATAATAAGCCGGCTATTCCAGACCTGCTTTTTAAGGGTATTTGTAATAATCACAATCTAAGTCTCGTAATTATTCACAACTTGCTGAAAACAAATAAAAAATTCCTGTTGCAAAATTTTTGCAATTATCAAATTCCCTTACCTTTGCCTTCCTAAAATTTAGGGGTAGCTCTTTATTGCAAAATCTTTATCGTCTATTTGGCTTGATAAATAAGGAAAAATACCACTTTAGCTCAGTTGGTAGAGCATCCCGATAGCAATCGGGAAAGTCGTAGGAGAAGAAGGATTTGAAATTAAAGTTATTTGATTTTCGAAATATGCCACTTTAGCTCAGCAGGTAGAGCAACTGATTTGTAATCAGTAGGTCGTTGGTTCGATTCCGACAAGTGGCTCATACGAACAATTGCGAAGGGATAAAACCACAAGAGGTCATTTACAGGCTTCTGGTTTCGTAACTGTGTTTTGGGCAGATGGCCGAGTGGCTAAAGGCGACAGACTGTAAATCTGTTCTCTCACGAGTACGGAGGTTCGAATCCTTCTCTGCCCACAGTTCTTTTACATCTCAATTTGAAATGTAGAATTTCAAATTATCAGCGGAAGTAGCTCATTTGGTAGAGCGATAGCCTTCCAAGCTATAGGTGGCGAGTTCGAGCCTCGTCTTCCGCTCTGAAAAGAGTCAAAAGTCAAATAAGTTGATGAGTCAGAAGACTTATTTTACTTTGCTGACAGATCCGCTGACTTCAATGACTCATAAAAGCCGTTGTAGCTCAGTGGTAGAGCACTTCCTTGGTAGGGAAGAGGTCGTGAGTTCGATTCTCACTAACGGCTCTTTAAACGGGTAAGTGGAAAAGATGAGTAGCGATGGGATCGCAGAAGAGTGCCCTTCGACAAGCTCAGGGTAAACTGCAATAGACGATGATAGTAGTAGTAACTGCTGGATTCATAATAAGAAAACAATAATTGGTAAAACACAACTAAAAAAATCGATAACAATGTCAAAAGAGACCTTTAAGAGGGAGAAACCCCACGTAAACATTGGCACAATTGGTCACGTTGACCATGGTAAAACCACATTGACTGCCGCAATTACCGAGATCCTGTCTAAAAAGGGCTTGGCGACAGCAAAAAAATATGATGAAATTGATGGTGCCCCTGAAGAGAAAGAAAGAGGTATCACGATCAACACGGCTCACGTTGAATATCAGACAGTTAACCGTCACTATGCTCACGTTGACTGTCCAGGTCACGCTGACTATGTGAAGAATATGATCACAGGTGCTGCCCAGATGGACGGAGCTATTTTAGTTGTTGCTGCTACTGATGGCCCTATGCCACAGACAAGAGAGCACATCCTTTTGGCCCGCCAGGTTGGTGTACCAAGCATGGTGGTTTTCATGAATAAAGTTGACCTGGTTGACGATCCTGAATTATTGGAACTGGTTGAAATGGAAATACGTGAGTTGCTGACTAAAAATGGTTTTGATGGTGATAACACACCGATCATTAAAGGTTCTGCAACAGGTGCATTAGCAGGCACTCCTGAGTGGGTAAAAGCTGTAGATGATCTGATGGATGCTGTTGATAGCTATATTCCATTGCCTCCCCGCCCGGTTGATCTTCCGTTCCTGATGTCTGTGGAAGATGTATTCTCTATCACAGGTCGTGGTACTGTTGCTACAGGCCGTATCGAAAGAGGTCGTATCAAAGTGGGTGAAGGTGTTGAGATCGTTGGTTTGATCGAGCATCCGCTTACTTCGACAGTAACAGGTGTGGAAATGTTCCGCAAATTGCTGGATGAAGGTGAAGCAGGAGATAATGCAGGTTTGCTGTTACGCGGTATTGAAAAAACTCAGATCCGTCGTGGTATGGTTATCTGTAAGCCAGGTTCTATCACTCCGCATACTGAATTCAAATGCGAAGTATACGTATTGAGCAAAGACGAAGGTGGACGTCACACGCCATTCTTTCAGAAATATCGTCCTCAATTCTATTTCCGTACAACTGACGTAACAGGTGAAGTAGAATTGAATGCAGGTACAGAAATGGTTATGCCTGGTGATAACACTTCACTGAAAGTAAAACTGATCCAGCCAATTGCGATGGAGAAAGGTTTGAAATTCGCTATCCGTGAGGGTGGTCGTACAGTGGGTGCCGGCCAGGTAACTGAGATCATTAAGTAAGAAAGATAGCTGGTAGTTACGGGCTTTTAGCTTCGAATCTTCCAGCATTGCAAAAGATTATTATCTTTGCGACATAAAGTACTAAAAGCTGTTTCGGTAACACGGAATAGCTTTTAGCTTTCTATACGGGCATGGTGCAACGGTAGCATACGGGTCTCCAAAACCTTTGATCTGGGTTCGAATCCTAGTGCCCGTGCGAAGTAATTTGGATAGGTAACGTTGGTTACAGGTTCAAATTGGCACATTTTCAAATCAATCCCGCCAGTTGCGTGGATTTTCAAATTGAGAACATGAACAAGATTGCTATTTATTTTAAAGAATCGTACAAAGAGTTGACAGAAAAAGTGACCTGGCCTAACTGGGATCAGCTTCAGCAGTCAACAATGATCGTACTGGTGGCAACACTGGTTATTACAGCCATTGTATCATTAATGGATTTCGCTGCCGGAGGTGCTTTGAAGTTTCTTTACAACCAATTTTTTAAAGGATAATGGAAGCAACTACTACCAATACCGAAAATACACAGCAGCAGGAATCAAAATGGTTTGTGCTTCGTGTGGTTAGTGGCAAGGAACGCAAGGTGAAAGAATACCTTGATAAGGAGATATCCCGTGGTGGCTGGAGCGAAGTGGTGAAACAAGTGTTTCTGCCCGTAGAGAAAGTTTATAAAGTGGTCAATGGAAAGAAAGTAATGCGTGAACGCAATTACTATCCTGGCTATGTCATGATCGAAGTACTGGATGGTAAGCTGAGTGATGACCTGAGAGATACTATAAAAAACACCAATAGCGTTATTCATTTCCTTGGGAAAGAAAATCCTATTGCACTTCGTAAAGCAGAAGTAAATAAGATGCTGGGTAAAATGGATGAAATGGCGGAAGCTGGTGGTATAAGCATGAGTGAGCCGTTTATTGTGGGTGAAACGATCAAGATCATTGAAGGACCTTTCAACGACTTTAATGGAGTAATTGAAGATGTGAACGATGAAAAGAAGAAATTGAAAGTGACCGTGAAAATATTCGGTCGTTCAACACCTGTGGAATTGAACTATATGCAGGTAGAAAAAATTAGCTAATTCTCTAAACTCCGAAAGGGGTGTTATATCGTACTCTTTTGTTTAAAGCCATTCCTGATAAAGGGATGGCTTTGTAATGTATCTTACCATGGTTCCGAAATGGTAAGCTGGCAAGGTTATTAACTCTTTCTGTAATGGCTGCTAAATTTAAATTCCTGCTCCTCTTTTTTCTGAGTTGGGTGATATTTTTCGACCTGATGCGGGTGGTATTCCTCTTTTATCATTTTGACAAAACAACGAATCTTTCTTTTAAAACAATCATTTCTTCCTTCTGGTATGGACTCAGGATGGATCTGTCTGTAGCAGCCTACATCATTGTGCCGGTATGCCTATTTGTTTTGCTAAGCTTGTTTATTCATTTTTTCCGACGGTTACTTATTTACAAAATTTATACTTTCATTATTCTTTTGCTGGTAGCGCTTATATCATTTATTGATCTGGAAATATATAACCAGTGGGGTTTTCGCATTGATGCTACACCATTAAAATTCTTGTCTACTCCGCGGGAAGCTTTTGCTTCTATAAGTCATCTGCCCCTGGTTTTTCTTTCTATTATTTTTATCACTTGTTATGGGCTGTTCTATTTCTGTTTTAAATATATAATGAAACGGATATTTTTTCAGCAACAGAATAAATATAGCATTGCTACTGCTGTATTATTGTTGTTGTTCATGGGGAGCCTTATTATCCCCATCAGGGGAGGATTTCAGCTGGCGCCATTAAATCAAAGCGGTGTTTATTTTTCAACGAACAATTATGCAAACCATGCTGCCATTAATGCTTCATGGAATTTCCTGCATAGCCTCGTTAGCAAAGGAGCTTTGGAGAAAAATCCATATCGGTATCTGTCGACGCAGCGTGTTAAAGAAGTGACAGATAGTTTATACAAAACTGGGTCACCTTCAGAACAGGTTGTCAATTTCTCTTCCGGCTCACCAACTAATGTGATTTTAATCATATGGGAAAGCTTTACTGCAAAAGCACTACAAATCTCCATTGATAATAAAGAAGTGACTCCGCAATTCAACCGCTTGAAGTCACAGGGCATTTATTTCAGCAATTTGTATGCAAGCGGCGACAGAACGAACAAAGGTATTCCTGCTATTTTGAGTGGTTATCCCGCAATGCCAAACACTACCATTATTCATTCTCCCGCGAAATCGGAGAAGCTTCCCGTACTGCCCAGGCTGTTCAAAGAGAAAGGTTATTATACACCGTTCTTTTATGGTGGTGAGCCTGAATTTGCCAATATAAAATCGTACCTGTTGCACAGTGGCTTTGATCCAATTATCGGAAAAAGCGATTTCGCTGCAAAAGATATGAATTCCAAATGGGGTGCTCATGATGGTGTAGTGATGGATCGTGTTTTTGAAAATCTAAACAATTCAACAAAACCTTTTTTCGCAACCTGGCTCACCTTATCCAGCCATGAGCCTTTTGAAACGCCAGTTCCTGCAGTTTTTGAAACGGGAAATAACACAGGAAAATTTTTGAATTCATTGAACTACACCGACCAGGTTGTTGGTGATTTTATTGATAAATGCAGCAAGCAGGCCTGGTGGAATAATACTATTGTCATCATTACCGGTGATCATGGGCATCCGTTGCCTGAAAGCAATAACAAAGCCCAGGATTTTCGTTCGCCGATGCTCTGGATAGGAGGTGCATTGAACACAAAGGGAATTGTTATTGAAAAAGTGGTGTCGCAATTGGATATTGCAGCCACCTTGTCAAAGCAGGCTGGAATTGATCCTGGCGTTTTCCCTTTCAGTAAAAATATTTTTGCTGCTACTTCAAAACCATGGGCATTTTTTACGTTCAACGATGGATTTGGATTTGTCGATTCTACAGGCAGGTTAGTGTATGATAATGTTGGGAATCTCCCGATTCTCTCGGAAGGAAAAGCCGGCCCGAAAGAAATAGAAGCGGGTAAAGCTATGATGCAACATATTTATGAGGATTTTTTGACGAAATGAGGACAATTTGCCAGGCCATGAATGGTATAATGTCCCGCCTATAAAATTATTTCGCTAAAATCTTCTGAAATCCGCTTCCAGCCCTTACCTTTGCCGCCCCAATTAGTTCTTTAGAAAACCCAAGTGATGGGAATCTGGAATCCGGTAGTCCTTAGTTTATGAAGGATCGGATTGGGAGATTAAGTACCCGCCAGCTGGCGGAGAAAGGTCGTTAACACCAAAAAGTATTAAAATGGCAAAAGAAATCTCTGGCTTTGTAAAGCTACAATGCAAGGGTGGTCAGGCAAACCCTGCGCCCCCGATCGGTCCGGCTTTAGGTTCCAAAGGTGTAAACATCATGGAATTCTGTAAGCAGTTCAATGCAAGAACACAGGACAAAATGGGAAAAGTGCTTCCCGTATTAATCACCGTTTATAGTGACAAAAGTTTTGATTTCATCATCAAAACACCTCCGGCAGCTATTCAGCTGATGGAAGCCGCTAAAATTCAAAAAGGTTCCAAAGAGAGCAACCGCGCCAAAGTGGGTAAAGTAAACTGGCAACAGGTAGAGGCAATTGCAAAAGACAAAATGCCCGACCTTAACTGCTTTACGGTCGAAAGCGCCATGAAAATGGTGGCTGGTACAGCCCGCAGCATGGGACTGAACGTAGAAGGTAAAGCTCCCTGGGAAAATTAAGGAAATTGGAACGCTGTTCCGGTATCCAATAAAGAACTTTAAAACGAATTAAAATGGCATTCATCAGTAAAAAAAGAAAAGTAGTGAACGCTAAGGTGGATAAAAACAAGGCTTATTCACTTAAAGAAGCTTCAACTCTCGTAAAAGAAATTTCTACCTGCAAGTTTGATGCTTCAGTAGATCTTCACGTTCGCCTGGGTGTTGACCCCAAAAAAGCCGATCAGGCTATCCGTGGTACCGTTAGTCTTCCTCACGGAACCGGAAAAACAAAGAAAGTTTTAGTGCTTTGTCCTCCCGATAAAGAAGCAGAAGCTAAAGCAGCTGGTGCTGATTTCGTAGGCCTGGATGAATATGTAACCAAGATTGAAGGTGGTTGGGTAGATGTTGATGTTATCATTGCGACGCCCTCCGTTATGCCTAAGATCGGTAAACTCGGTAAAGTGTTAGGTCCACGTAACCTGATGCCAAACCCTAAGACAGGTACTGTTACCAACGATGTAGCAAATGCGATAAATGATGTAAAAGGTGGTAAAATATCTTTCAAGGTTGATAAAGTAGGGATCATTCATGCATCTATCGGCCGGGTAAGTTTTTCTCCGGAAAAGATCGCCGAGAACAGCCAGGAATTGCTAAATGCGATCCTGAAAGCGAAGCCATCTTCTTCGAAAGGTGCTTACATGAGAGGTATCAGTATGGCCAGCTCTATGAGCCCAGGTATTGCGGTTGATACAAAAGCATTTGTTCACTAAACCTCACCTAAATCCTCTCCAAAGGAGAGGACTTCCGGAGAGTCTTATAATTAGAAGAGTCAAAATTTTAATACAATGACTAAAGATCAAAAAAATGAAGTGATTGAACTGCTGAAAGGTAAGTTCTCTCAATATAGCAACTTCTATGTTGCAGATACAGAATCACTGACTGTAGCACAGGTGGGCAAATTGCGTCATGCCTGTTTCGACAAGCAAGTAGAAATGAAAGTGGCCAAGAATACGCTGATCAAAAAAGCACTTGAATCACTTGATAGCACAAAATATTCAGGTGTATATGATTCATTGCATAAAGTAACGGCCCTGTTGTTTTCTGAAAATCCAAAAGAGCCGGCGCTGATCATCAGTTCTTTCCGTAAAGCCAATAACAATGAAAGACCTGTATTGAAAGCAGCTTTTATTAATGGTGATGTATACACTGGCGATAGCAGTCTTAAAACGCTGACCCAGATCAAAACGAAGAACGAGCTTATCGGTGAAGTTATCGGATTGTTGCAATCGCCTGCAAAAAGAGTTATTGCCGCTTTATTGCAGAATGCAGAGAAGAAAGCTGAAGGCGCACCTGCCGCTGTATCAGCTTCAGCCCCAGCAGTAGACGCGGAAACAAAACCTGCGGCTATGGTAAATCCTAAAGTGGAAGAAGAAGCAAAACCTGAAGTTAAAGCGGAAGTAAAACCGGTAGATGACGGAGAAGCAAAACCCGTAATAGAATAATTCAATTAGCAATTATAACACCCAGGCCTGAGGGTTGATACCGGATTAAGTCCGGGACTAAAAAAGGCAAATTTTTTTAAACCGCCGTCGGAGCGGATAAAACAAGCAGTGAAGACGGTAAAAATTTAAATCAAATGGCAGACGTAAAAACATTAGCTGAAAATTTAGTAAGCTTAACAGTAAAAGAAGTTCAGGAATTAGCTGATTTCTTAAAATCAGAGTATGGTATCGAACCAGCAGCAGCAGCAGTAGTAGTAGCAGCAGGTGGAGGCGATGGCGCAGCGGCAGTAGAAGAAAAAACCGCATTCAATGTAATATTGAAAGCCGCCGGTGCTTCTAAACTTAACGTAGTTAAGATCGTAAAAGATCTGACTGGTTTAGGTTTGAAAGAAGCTAAAGACCTGGTTGACAGTGCACCGAAACCAATCAAAGAAGGTATCCCTAAAGCAGAAGCTGAAGAAATTGCAGCTAAACTGAAAGAAGCAGGCGCTGACGTTGAGATCGCTTAATTTCTCTTGCATACAGAATTTATACCCTCCGCCAACAACGGAGGGTTTTTTAATGAACAGACAGGTAAGGAGCCACTTTCGTATAGACATCATTGGTAATAATCATGATTTTTTTTATGTCTTCAATGTTGGAAAAGGCACCATGCTCATTTCGATAAGCGATTACTGTATTTGCGATGTTCCATTTAATGTAGGGGTGTGATTTTAATTCATCCGTCGTAGCTGTATTGATATTTATTTTTTTGATCGAGATGGTTGTAAGCGCCAGGTTTTCTTTGATCTTTTGAAAAGTAGAATCCGGCAGGCCAAATGTTTCCCGTACTTGTTCAATAGAATAAAATCCACCCAG
>JANOCH010000753.1:0-13344 GCA_031412015.1 Chitinophagaceae bacterium | reverse complement strand
CCGCCGATGACTTTTGCAGTGTAGACAATCGAATTGGCCAGTGCTGATGCTGGCGTCAAGGTCGCCGTTCTTGTACCGGCATTATACGAAACTGTTCCCGTTATTAATGTATTGGAAGCATTGCGCAATTCAATGGTAGAATTGTTTATAGTACCTGCATTCATTGCTTCATTAAAGATGGCTGTAGCTGTTGTACTAACGGAAACTGATGTAGCGCCATTTACCGGTGCAACAGAGGATACAGTCGGCGGAGTAATATCACCCACCGCGGTAGTAAATGACCAGCTGTAATCAATTGCCAGCGCATTCCCCGCTACATCTTTTACTCCGGATGCACCTCCTTTAATGGTTACAGTATATACGGTTGAGTTGGCGAGTGATGCTGATGGCGTCAGGGTTGCTGTTCTTGTAGCGGCGTTATACGAAAGCGTTGCCGTTATCAGTGTGTTAGCAGCATTGCGCAATTCAATGGTAGAACTATTGATAGTACCTGCATTCATTGCTTCATTAAAGATGGCTGTAGCAGTTGTACTAACGGTTACTGCAATAGCGCCATTTACCGGCGTAACAGAGGAAACAGTTGGCGGAGTAATATCACCCGCCACCGTAGTAAATGACCAGATGTAATCAATTGCCAAAGCATTGCCTGCTACATCTTTTACTCCGGATGCACCACCTTTGATGGTTACTGTATATACTATTGAGTTGGCGAGTGATGCTGATGGTGTTATGGTTGCTGTTCTTGTAGCGGCATTATACGAAACCGTTGCTGTTATCAATGTATTGGAAGCATTGCGCAATTCAATAGTTGAACCACTTATCGTACCTGCATTCATCGCTTCACTAAAGACAGCTGAAGCAGTGGTAGTAACTGGTACACCCGTAGTTCCATTCAAAGGAATAACAGAGGATACAGTTGGCGGAGTAATATCACCCGCCTCTGTAGTAAATGACCAGTTATAATCAATTGCCAGTGCATTACCTGCCACATCTTTTACTCCGGATGCACCTCCTTTGATGGTTACTGTATATACTGTTGAGTTGGCGAGTGATGCTGATGGCGTCAGGGTTGCTGTTCTTGTACCGGCATTATACGAAACCGTTGCTGTTATCAATGTATTGGAAGCATTGCGCAATTCAATAGTTGAACCACTTATCGTACCTGCATTCATCGCTTCACTAAAGACAGCTGTAGCGGTGGTACTAGCTGGTACACCCGTAGTTCCATTTAAAGGAATAACAGAGGATACCGTTGGCGGAGTAATATCAGCAACCACCGTAGCGCTTCGTATCTCTAATAGTGCGGTGCTGGCCTGCTGACCGGTTGGAAGACTTACTCCTTCCGTATAGGCGGCTATTGCTGCCGCCGCTTTTGTATAGTAGTACGTAGTGTAATTGCCATCTTTGAAATATAATCTTTCTGTAGCGGCATCTCTTAATGTTCTTGTCGCTCCATTGATTGCTTTCCAGTCTGCCGTACAACCAAAAATGATACTGTTCTCTTTTGTAGTGGTTATAGTGACGGATGGAGCCGTTTGAGAAACGGCTATTGCCGAAGCCCCGCCTAAAGTAGCTTCCGCATTTAATACCACATAACAAACACTTGCCTGGCTATTATCCGCACCCCAACTGCTGGTCACCGTAATGGAACCGCCTGCCGTATAAACAGCGGTCCATATCTCGGCATTGTCGCTTTGGCTGGCTCCGGCATCTGCCCGTTTGGTCCATGTGAGAGATGGAGAACTTGAAACACTGCAATTAGATGGAACAACATCAGCTGTCGTGGCCAATACGAGCAACGCACCTGCCGGCACTCCTGTCAACGGATGTGTGGTGGCTGCTGTTCCTGTTTTAGTGGTTAAACTCTGAATGGTCAAAGGCTGGGATGACACAGCTCCGGTAGTAAATGACCAGTTGTAATCACTGGCCAAAGCATTGCCCGCAGCATCTTTTACCCCGGAGGCCCCTCCCTTGATCGTTACCGTGTACACTGTTGAACCTGCAAGTGCAGCGGAAGGGATTAATGTAATTTGATTGGATGATGCATTCACAGTGGCCGCTAATACATTTGCTCCATTCTTTAATTGAAATGTTGTCCCGGTTACTGTTGAAGCATTGATAGCTTCACTAAAGTTTGCCGTAACAGTCGCACCGGTGCTTACACCAGTTGCTCCATTTACTGGTGATACAGTTGATACTGTTGGCGGGGTAATATCAACGGCAGCAGTAGTAAAGCTCCAGCTATAATTATTTACCAAAGCATTACCTGCCAGGTCCTTTACACCAGAAGATCCGCCTGTAACTGTTGCTGTATAAACAGTTGAACCTGTCAATGCGGCCGAAGGTATTAATGTGATTTGATTTGAGGATGTATTCAGACTGGCAGCTATTACATTGTTACCAGGATCTTTTAATTGAAATGTCGTGCCATTAACCGTCGAAGCATTAACGGCTTCATTGAAAATGGCCGAGACGGACGTACTGGCAACAACACCTGTGGCTCCATTCGACGGTGATACCGACGATATGGTTGGCGGTGTAACATCTCCTCCAGCGGAAACATCCGGAAATATTTTTGCAGAATCTTTGGTGGAAAGACCGGCTGCATCCGTCACCTTTAATTCGATCAGCCAATAATATGAATCACTGCCATAAAAGCCTACCCGCTGGATCAGTGTGTTGGTAGTAACGGCATTGTCAATTGCTTCCCGGTGTTCATGACTATTATGCCGAAGCGTAGTTTGCCATTCATATTTTAATTGAGAACCCGAATGTTGAGCATCCGATACTGTTGCCGTACACGCATACAGGGTATCCGGGCCCTGTTTATACAATGAATTTTTGATGGGGCTGGTAATATTGACAACCGGCGGCGTGTTGTTTACAGATACGATAATGCTGTCAGTATGCGTAGCGCCCCCGTTATCCGTTACGGTAAGCCTCACCACAAATTTTTTGGGGTTACCGGTGTTATCAGTGAATACAATATTTCCAGGGTTGGCTACCGTACTGGTAGCAGGGCTACCGCCGCCAAAATTCCAGGCATAGGAAACAATACTTCCTCCCGGGCTAACATCGTATGAATTACCGCCGGTGAAATTTACTGATAGCGGCGAGGAACCCCAGGTAACATTAGCAGCCAGTTTTGCTACGGGTGGTTGGTTCCCGCCATATTGAATTTTTTTCACGCCGGCACCTATTTGAACCGTTACCAGGGTGCCATCAATTGGATTTTGTGTGATACATACGATCTCCGTGAAATTCGATGCAAAATCATCAACACGGGTTACTACATCAGTAAAATCAAGCGTGACCCGTTTTATCCAACTGTTGCCGAAGTCGGCCTGTAAGTACGTATTCTTATACTGTGCCGGAAAATTATTACCTGTATATACCGTACCGCCTACACTGCACTGCCCCGGAAATGGTGAGCCCACCACTTGCGATTCCGCAGAGCCGATCATCGCTACTCCCGGTGTACTGCCATTGAAAATACCAACCCTCGCCCAGGGATGTGCATGCGACCACTCCAACATCGGACGACGATGATAATAACGGTTGCCTGTGCCAATAGCTACCGATGAATTGCAGGGATTGTAAATAGTTTTATTATCATCGATCGTGGCTTGTTTTATAAGTTGCCGGAAATATAAAAACTGTTGCGTGCAGCCGCCAGTGCCATACAATGGGTTGGGTTCATCCTTATTTTCGGTATTAAGATCTTTATAGGTTATACCACCAACACCATCTAATGGTATCGTGTACTCATTGCCTTCGTAAATCGGCCAGCCAAAATTAGTACCCGGAGCTTTACAAATATTCATCTCTTCCCATGAAGCAAACCCTACATCTCCAAGATATACTTCACCAATATCGCCAACTGCAGGGTCAGTGGATCCGGTTCCCGGTTTTATGAATATGCGGAACGAATTTCGGATGCCCAAGGCCCATACCCTCGATTTTGGAGCACGGGGCTCAGCGGCAGAATAGAAGGGATTGCTGGGCACACCATCACCCGTTTGAGGGTTAATGCGGAGAAGCTTACCGCTCATGCTGTTTATCATTTGTGATCGAAACGCTCCCACATTTTCTGCAGGCCGGATTATTCCATCTGTCAATGCCGCCTGGTAAAATGTTCCGCCGTTACTGCCTGCATCAATCCCTTCGTAACTGGCAGCATCGCCAATGGTGACCAGCAAAGTACCGTCCGCAGCAAAAGCCAGTGTTCCTATTCCATGCGAATGGTGCAAAATAGGCATCCCGGTTGATTTAGTTTCACCAATTAATATTTGACGTGAAGAAGGATTGATCACCAGGTTGCTGCCAGTCATTGAAGTTTGATAGCGGGTAACACGTCCAATGGTAGCCTGGCCACTGATACTGGTATTAGGATTATAGGCTGGTGTGCCGAAATTGAGTAAGTGATGCCTGTCAACTACATAAAGAAGGTAAATTAAACCGTTGGATTCAAAGCCAGGATCCATTGCAAAACCAAGCATACCGTGTGCATCCCAGTTCGCCACTTCTTCAGAAATGTCGGCTACCGGGGTTGTTTGTTTGATATAATTTCCCGAACCATCCCTGTTGCATACATATAACCTGCCAGCTCTTTCCCAAACAAAAAGCTTTTGGCCGTCTTTAGAGAATACCGCTCCGGCGGGAGCATTCCAGCCTGAACCGATCGGAAGAGCTGTTAAGTTGGGATCAGCAAAAGTTTGTGCCAGTAGATTTCCACAGAAGAAATAGAAACTAACTAACAGGCAGAGTTTTTTCATTACAGAACTGTTTAAACGAACATTAAATACCTTCTCTTTTCCTAATTGCGAACGGCATTATATTTTGCCAGAGACAGGATGTCTTTAACATTCAAATGAATGGAAACGAAAGGGTTTAGACTCACATACCTTTCAATAAGTGCGGAAACAAACTGGCTGTTCAAAAATCATGGATGTGACGGGGAATTACTAACAATTTAGGTCTTTTTTCTGTTCCGGCAATAAACATTGAAAGTAATTATCGGGGAATGAAACCAATGCATCTATTTCTGAAGCTTCTGAGTTATAGCCGCATTACCGAGGAAAAAAATAATAAAGCTTTGTCAACCAGTCAGGCCTACTGAAAAACGCCATCCTGGACGCCTTTATTGATCACATATCCCGAATAGCTGATCTCGACGGTACCTTTTCTATTCTTCATTTTCCCGGTATCGGTTTGTTTCTTACTGCCATCATCATAGTCAAACGTAACTCCTTTTGGCAGTTTGTACTCTTTGGTATTGAACGAGAATATCACTTTGTCCGCCAAACCGTATTCAGCATATTTGCCATAGGTCATTTCGAGTTCGTAGGTACCATTCTCCCTGGTGGTGGTCTTTGCTTTTTTTACCAGCAATTGCTTTTCATCAATATATAGTGTGGACAGTACTACGTCAGCATTTTCATCCTGTGGCAGCAGCTTTATGACGCGAAGACCTGTGCCATTTTCCTTACCAACATCTATAATATCATAGTTGCCCGAAGTAGCGAAGATATTGCCGAGATTAATATTGACAGAGCCTTTAGGAATAAACGAGATGCCGCTTTCATTTTTCACCCGCAGCTTATTCGGTTTTTTAAAATACACTTTCACTTTTGCCAAAGGAGCTTTGATAAAAGCTACATTGGTTTTCATTTTACCATTTGCTTCATAATCATTCACCGTGGCGATCTTTGCCCTGACCTGGTTAATAATATCCTCGGCCGTTTGAGCATGGGTGTTTGTTGTAAAGAAAAATGAAGCGAGTAGGCATACAATAGATATACTGTTATACTTACCCCCTTTTATACCCATAGAAAGAAAACTACCAATCATAAACTTCATTTTTTTAACTGAGAATATCTTTTTTTCTAAAAACCCAAACGGCCGCAGAGAAGAACGCCGCGGTATAAACAAGCAATATCAACAGGCTTCGCAGGATAGCCGGCAGATTTTCAATGGAACCATTTATAGTAGTGCCATCCTCGGTCGCATTTACATAAAAAAAACCTTTCCAGGCTACCATATGCGTGGTGAACAAATAAGGCTTTATTGTATTGTCATAAATAGGAATATTCATTTGCGATAAGATCGTAAATACAATCACGATACTCATCGTTGCAATAATAGGGCCGATAGAGTTTTCAGCAAACACACTTAACAAAAATGCAAGAGCTGCCACGGTCGTCAATGCCACCGCCGCATAACCAAAAGCAGCGAAATATCTCCATAGTACATCAAAGCGCAACATTTGCTCTATGCCTTCCGACCGGAGTACCACCATATCGTTGGTGCCAAAAAGCAGCATACTGGCAAACAATGCCAACGCCGCCATCCAAACCAGCAGCATCACCGTATAAATAACCGAAGCCAAAAATTTCACGATCATGTATTGCGTACGGCTGATGGGCCGGGTCAATGACAATCGTAAAGTGCCCATATTGGCTTCGCCGGCAATAGAATCGCCGGCGATCAATGCAACCAGCAGCGGCATTTGCATAAGCAATGTATTCAGAATAATAAAACAAATGAGATAACCATTCAGCAACTTTGATTTGAATTCATCGGTAAAATCAAATGATCCTTCCAGGTTGCTCAGCAAAAGGTCTATATACGACTTTCCATCGAATTTCAAAGCGATCTGGATCAGTATGACTATCGCCGCAATGGCGCCAAAGGCGATATACGTTCTTGGTCGTTTGAATATCTTGTATAGTTCAAGCTTTAAAAGTTTCCACATGCTGATGGCCGGATGTTAACGATAAAAAATAATCTTCTAAGGAATTTTTTGAATAAAAGGAAGTGACACTTATATCCATTTGCACTAACTCTTTTATGACGGAAGACAGATCATTACTGTTCAATTTTAGCTGGATCAAAGAAGTTTTTTTGGCTACTAAATTTTTCTTTAACCCCGATGCCTGCAATTTTTGCCAGGCATCATCAATATCGGTCGTCTTTAATTCTACTATTGTTTCAGCCGGATCAAACAATTCACTCACTTTACCTTCTACTATCTTTTTACCGTTATCAATAATGAGCATTGAATCAGCGATCAGTTCCATTTCACTTAACAGGTGGGATGATACCATTACTGTCTTCTTCAGGTCCTTACTTAAATGCAAGATGAGGTTACGCATATCAGCGATACCCTGCGGATCAAGACCATTCGTTGGTTCATCTAAAATGATCAGATCCGGGTCGTGTATCAGCGCGGTGGCGATACCCAAACGCTGTTTCATTCCCTGTGAATAAGCTTTTACTTTACTATGAGCTCTTTCAGCCAAGCCAACCATTTCCAGCTGATCCATCATTTTCTTTTCAGAAACATTGAAGCCGCTCATCGCGGCAAATATCCGCAGGTTTTCCAATGCCGTAAGATACTTATATAGGTCTGGCCGCTCGATGATAGCACCTGTGTTTTGCAAGATTGCTTTCCGATGTTTTGCCAGGTTCATTCCAAATATTTCTATTTCCCCCGAACTGGGTCTAATCAGCGTCAGCAACATCCTGATGGTCGTAGATTTACCTGCCCCATTTTGTCCAAGAAAGCCATACACCTGACCGGCAGGAACGGTAAAAGAAAGACCGTCAACGGCTTTAATTCCTTTTCCAAAGTCTTTGGTGAGATTGGTAACCCGGATAATGTCGGACATGAATGAAATTTATTTTCAAAGGTATTAAGGTTTACAGCTGCAATTGATGGATTCGAATCTTTTTAATATTTTCTTTTCAAAAGGCTTGCAAATGAAGAAGGGAGTGATTAGGTTTGTCCTGTAGTCAGAAAACAACATCTTCGCACGAAGAATTACTATTCAATCCGTACCGGGCCATTTCAACCCAATCATCTCCCCGGTATATATTAAAATTGTGACAGGTTTTTCTGAACCCAATCCTGTTTAAATAACCGCAATTCGTCATCCAATTTTCTGTGGGCCATTTGAAATAAACTTCAAAACCCCCTGAAAATGAAATTTTTTACCCTTGTGTGCTTTATTGGCATCAACATGTTGACTTACACGAACTCGCTATCTGCTCAAAATACCGCATCTCCCATTGCAGCTTCTGTGGTTTCAGTTTCTCCATCGACCGCTGTCGTCAATCAACTGACCTGTAGTGTAAAAAAAGACCGGGTTTTATTAAACTGGACTATTGACAACAACCAATCAGCCAACCAAATAGAAATAGAGGCGAGTACCGACGGAAAGAATTTTGCAATGGCCGCATTGGTCTTTGGTACCGATAAAGACGATACCGACAGCTATGCTTATTATGAAAAAGTGAAAAAAGCAAAGACCTGGTATCGCCTGAAGATCATTAATAAAGATGGCAGTGTCCACTACTCTGCCGTCGTGACTCCTTAAACAAGCGGCGGCGTTCCAGGCCCCATTTATTCTAAATCACCACCCATGTCATCAATAACAAAAAAAAGCTTGCAGGAAGCCTACAATCGTTTAAAGAAAGCGCTGAAAAAAGCTTTCCCGGATAAACAACAAAATGCGATACCTCAACTGATTTTACAGCCTTATAGAAACAAACGATGATACCACATTCATAATTATACCTTTTTATATTACGTAGAGTTCCAAGAGAGATGCAGCCCTTTTTCTAAAGGGCTGTTTTTTTATGCGACAAATCGCCGGGACCTGTGAATTTGTAATGCCTGCTAAAAAACATATTGATCAGCCATTGTAAGCACCGTCATTGTCAATGTTGCTATTGATCTCCTAACTTTTTCCAAGATAGGTTTGCAGTATCTGTACATATTCTTCAAAAGCCTTGATACCCGCATTAGTTATTTTACAAATCGTTTGCGGGTAATTATCCTTGAATTGTTTGATCACGTCAATATAGCCGGCCTCTTTCAGCTTTTGTATTTGAACACTGAGATTACCGGCTGTTGAATTTGTTTTCTCCTTTAAAAAAGTAAACTCGGCTTCTTTTACACTAATGAGAAGTGAAACAACCGCCAGGCGCAGTTGCGAATGTAATATGGGGTCCAGGTCTTTAAACACGCTGATTATTTGCTTTCCTATTTATTTTATTAAATTCCTTATTAGCCATATGCCCGGGAATAATATACCCGCATAAAACTGCTAAGGCATGCATAAGCATCATCCATTGAAATTGTTCATGCGCCGTATTCACAAGTTTGTGTATGTATAATGCACCAAATCCAATAGCCCAGGTAATAAAGGCAGCTATAATGGATGGCCTGAAATTCAATACCGTGCCATAAATAAGCACCCAAAATCCATACAATGCAATCAGAAATGCAAAACCTTTTATTGGCCCAACTCCCAGGTTAATAGCTAAAATGATGAAAGCAAGAAAAATAAAGAATCCAATATTCAACTTTTCGAACAAATCACTTGTATATGTTTTGACACGGGTGGTTTTTTTAAATAAAAAATAGCGAATGCCGGTATATAGCCCAAACAAGATGGAAATTACCCCAAATACATTCCAAAAAAAAGAAGGCGAAAACCATCTATATTGAACATTGGCGAAAGTCAGCAGTGAAGTCAGAAACAAAAGCCAGCCCCAGATTATCCAACCTTTTCCATCATCCTTTTGTTCCTGCTTGGCCGTATGTATCATCTGCTGAATGATCAGCAAACTTTCCTGCTCGTTGAATGGTTGATCCTGTTGCATTATAAAATTTTTATTTACGCAGATAATTTTCGTGATCGTAACATATAGGCAGGTATAATGTAGCTAACTAAAATAGCTCCTGCACCAAATAACATCTGGTAATCATAGTTTGCGAAAACAGATCCGATGGCTAATACCCAGGCCATGATTCCACCTATAACCAATGGCCGGAATTGAATAATATTGCCGGAAATAAAAGTGCCTAATCCATACAGTAAAATAAAAAAAGGAAAGACCGGTCTATTCCATCCTATCACAGTGAGTATCAAACTCAATACAAAATAAGCGATCGCCATCCCTATCCACAGGTGCTTAATACTATCTCCAATATAAGTTTTGACTGTCCGGGTCTTTTCTTGCTTAAAACTGTACCAGTTAGAAAAAATAATCCCCACTATGGTAAGCAACCAAACCAGGTAGTGTTTTTCATAGTTGAAAATATGCTTGAGTACAAATTGCCCGGTGCAGGCAATAAAAGTGATCCAGCCCCAAACAAGAAAGTGAATGCTGCTATCAGAAATATCCTGTTTTGTTTTGGTGATCATGGACTGGATAAGCCTGAGGCTATCCTGAGGTGAAAAATTTTCTTCAGTCATGGTGCTTCATTAAGTCGTTAAGTGATATACAAGTATTCTTTGCAACATCTTAATTTTGGTGTGCCCTGCTTTATTTGAAAAACCAACAAAGCCCGTATAGAATTACTTATACAGGCTTTGCTTCATTTATTATTGACATTGGACAATCATATCTTCTGCCTGCTTTAAACCCCAGTCCGGATAAAGTGGTTTGACCTTTTGCTCTTTATATAACTGAACCGCTTTTTCAAAAACAGGTTTCGCTTTGGCTTTTCCTCCGCCAAATTGTTCAGGTGTACCAAACAAACTCATACCCTGCAGGTAAAATAACCTGGGATTAGCAGGATCCAGTTTTAAGGCTTTTTCCAAAGCCTGTCCTGCCGCCTGGCCATAGGTCATCCACCTGCTTTGAGGATCGACTATCATTTGCTGCGTGGCGGACATGTTTTTAAGCGTAAGTATTTCAGCTTTGTCGGCATCACTGGTAGCAATGGCTTCTGCCTTCGCTGACAATGCATTAATTCTTTCGGCATTTGCATCTTTATCAGTCACTGCCGGGGTCCAGCCCGAAGTGGTCAATGCAAGGCCGGCATAGTAATAGGGAAGCCACTGTGTTTTTTCCGCATCGCCGATACGCTCAAATGTATTGGCGAGTTTGGTGAAATCTTCCGCGGTCTTGGCAGAATCAAACAACACGAGGTTTTTTTGCATAGCGGCAACATATTTTTCACTTTGAGAAAAGGCTGCGGCTTGTAGGCTAAAGGCCGCCAGTAAGAAGAACAGATACTTTTTCATTTTGCTTGATTTTACATTTTTTTGAACGGTTTTTAAAATTGATTTTTTATTTACAAACTTTATGACTCACCCCGGAGAATATATTAATTATAAATTATTATTTATTGCATCCTGTGTTCTGTCTACGCCCCAACTGATAAAGCATCCTATAAAATAAAACCGCGGTGCAGGGTTTGTCACAGGGGTTTTTGTCGCTCCGCTATAAGAATAATTGTAATTATATACCGGGTTAGAACCTAATATATTATTTATGCTTGCAAACAATACAATAAAGGATTTCGCATTTTCCTTACCAATACTTGGCACCCAGTTAACGCTGAAATTAAAGCTGTTAAAGTCCTTTGTTTTACCCTGGTCGGCGATATAAAATTTATTGTTGGCGTCCGGACGAATGTTGTAATATGGTCTGCCTGAGGCCCAGCTATACGTAAAATTGAACCCCGTTTTTATATCCATGAAAAACTTCTTGGTTACAATAGAAGCGGTGTGCCTTGCAACAAAGTTGGGCTGCAACTGAACAGGGTAATTCAGGTAATCACGTTTGGTGTCAATAAAAGAATAGCTTATCCAGTAATCCAGGTCTTTGATCGTTTTCTTGTCCCTGAAAAAAATATCAAGCCCTTTTGCATAACCATTCCCACTGTTATTATAAGAAAAGTAATTATAGGCGACCGGCACCTGTTTTATCAGCTCGTCATATTTTTTATAATATGCTTCGGCCCTGTATGTTCGCTGGTTATATATTCGTTGATAATTCATAATGTAGTGTATGGCTTTAGTGAAGCCTACATCAGTGGAAGTATACATTTGCTGGCTCTCGGGTTTTTGGTAAAAGATGCCATAGGCAACAGATACCTGTGAGCTTTTGCCGGTTTTATAGGCAAGTGATATACGCGGAGCGATATCGGACCGGTTGATCAAAGAAGAATGTTCGGCACGTACACCTATCTGCGCCGCCAGTTCTTTTGAAATATAAATACTCGCTTCAGCGAAGGCCGCCGTGTAGTTATCAATTTGCTTAAATACGGTATCATTGAATTTTGGCTTGTAATTCGTGTGCCAGTATTCGCTGCCAAAACGCAATGCGCTAAGCCCTCCCAGCTTTTTTTCAAATACAGCTCTTCCGAGTGTAAGTGTTTGCAGATTGTCCAGTGAAAAATTTTTCGAATCCATCCAAAATTCCGAAGAAGAAAATTCTTTGGGTTGATTGTTACTGTCCTGTACCTGTTGTTGAATCTTATCGAGGTTTGTACTGAAACTGGCACCGAGCGTCATTTTCCAACCATTGCCGATATTTTCCCGGTAACTAAGATTGTTGTACCAGTTTCTGTTTTTTAATGAAAAAGCGTTTTTCAAATAGCTGCTGTCAATATCCTGTCTTCTTAAACCAAGATTGCCAACGGCGAAAGTGGTATAGTACTTAAACATACCTCCATTCTTTGTTTTGATACGAAAATTGGCATCACCGCTATGAAATTGGGGTATGATAAAATAATCCGGCGTTTGTTTTACCATATTAAAGTATAATCCCACATTCACATAATTGTAGGTAATACCAAAAGAAGATTTTTTATTCTTTGCCAATTGCTGTGTACCCACTCCCAATACTATGGGAGAAAAAGACGCATCTACTTCGGATTTCTCGGGAAGGTCAATTGATTCCAATAACAATACAGAGGACAAGGCCTGCCCATACATCGCCGAATAACCACCGGTACTAAAAACAGTACCCTTAAAAAGAAAGGGAGAAAATCGTCCCCGGCTTGCTATATCGGGCACACTGGAGAAAAAAGGGTTATTTACCAGGTTGCCGTCGATATATTGTTTGGTTTCATAGCCGGCCCCGCCACGGACAAATAATCCTTCCTGCTCCCCTACTTGTTGGGTTCCCGGCAATGTTTTTAACGCCGCGGAAATATCGGCATTTGAGCCTGCAGTGGTAGCGATATCTATCGAACTTAAAACGGCGGCTCTTTTTTTATCACCAGCTTCAAAAGTGCCGGCTGTTACCATCACCGCGTTCAATTCGGTTACTTCTTCTTTCAGGCCAACTTCTAAAGAAACGGGCTGACCGGCAAGTGATATCGTTTGTTCATAGGGTCTATAATTTACCGCGGTGATGATCAGTATATGCTCTCCCTTTTCAGTAGTGGAAAATTTGAAATTGCCGGATGAGTCACTGGTCGTGCCATCGTAAGTGTCTTTGATGGTAATGCTGGCTCCGGGTACCGGCAGCTTTTTGGAAAAAACTTTTCCGGTGATAGTAACCTGGCTAAAAGCCTTACCAGTATTGGTAAACAGGATA
>JANOCH010000752.1:0-15767 GCA_031412015.1 Chitinophagaceae bacterium | reverse complement strand
GTGATAAATCTTCCACCAATGCATCGGAACTTGATTCAGTAATGTATGTATATATTGCTATTGCAGCCGTAGTGTTATTGGTGGCTTTCTTATTTGTTCGTACACCCATGCCCGAAGTAAAAGAAGAGGAATTGGTCACCGACAGGCAGGAACATACAGGCCGATCACTTTTTCACCATAGCCATTTTGTCTGGTCTATTGTTGCGCAATTTTTTTATGTGGCTGCCCAGGTCGGAATTGCCGCCTTGTTCATAAATTATTGTACAGAAAAAGGACTAGGCATAACTGATGAAAGGGCTTCTTATTTATTAGCAGGTAGTCTTTTATTATTTACCATCGGCCGGTTTGCAGGTACGGCTATTATGAAATTCTTAGCGCCTAATAAATTATTGGCTATTTACGCTATCATAAACGTTATTCTTTGTGCCGTAGTGATATGGACGGAAGGTATGTTATCAATTTATACGTTGATGGCTATTTTCTTTTTTGAGTCTATTATGTTTCCTACCATTTTTGCATTGGGTGTAAAAAACCTGGGGAACGACACAAAAAAGGGCTCATCGTTTATTATTATGTCGATTGTAGGCGGTGCGTTGGTGCCGTATGTAATGGGTTCATTGGCTGAAACATATTCTACACCTTTTTCTTATATAGTGCCAATGATTTGTTTTGTAATTGTTTTTGCTTTTGCTGTTTATGGATATAAAATAAAATCACATTCATGAAACGTTATTGCCTGGCCCTTGATCTTGTCAATGATGATAAACTGATCAAAGAGTATGAAGCCTACCACCAGCAGGTAAGGCCGGAGATAAAAAAGAGTATCCTCGACGCCGGTATCGTACAAATGGAAATGTATCGTTTTGCCAACCGGCTTTTTATGATCATGGAAGTAACGAATGAGTTTAACTTTGCCCAAAAGTCGGCAGCAGATGCGGCCAACCCCAAAGTACAGCAATGGGAACAGCTGATGTGGAAATATCAGCAGGCGATCCCCGGAGCAAAGCCCGGTGAAAAATGGGTATTGATGGATAAAATATTCTCGCTGGTTTAAATGAATAAAAAATTTATGTTCAGTTTAGAAGGAAAAAAGGCCATAGTAACCGGTGGCGGAAGTGGGATTGGCAGAGCGATCGCGGTACTATTTGCAAAACAGGGTGCGGACGTTCATATACTTGATTTTGATGAAACAGGTGCGGCTGCCGTTGTCAATGAAATTAAAGGAAACCAAGGCAATGCTGATGCGGTCAAATGTGATGTAAGTAATCAACAACAGGTAAAAGATATTATTACAAGCATTACTGAAAAAAGCAGGGCTATCAATATACTGGTGAATAATGCTGGCGTTGCACATATTGGTAATGCCGAAACAACCGGCGAGGAGGATTTTACCCGTTTATTTAATGTGAATGTCAAAGGAGTATATAACCTGTTGCATACAGTAATACCTTCTATGAAAGAAAAAGGCGGCGCTATTCTCAATATGGCTTCCGTCGCTTCATCGGTGGGGATTCCGGACAGGTTTGCTTATTCTATGACCAAAGCGGCCGTTGTGGGAATGACTTTATCCACCGCGAAGGATTATCTCCATCATAAGATCCGCTGCAACTGTATTTCGCCGGCTCGTGTGCATACACCGTTTGTAGATGGGTTTATCGCTAAAACCTATCCGGGAAAAGAAAAGGAAATGTTTGAAAAACTATCGAAAACACAACCCATTGGCCGTATGGCGCAACCAGAAGAGATCGCTAATCTTGCTTTGTATTTGTGCAGCGATGAAGCTTCGTTTATTACCGGTTGTGATTATCCTATTGATGGTGGGTTTATTAAGTTAAATAATTAAGCCCAACTCTAAGGGAAGTATTAATAAATAAAGTAAAAAAAGGAAAATGAAACTGATACGTTTTGGCGAAGCAGGGAAAGAAAGACCCGGAGTTTGTATAGACAATGAACACTATGATGTGTCTGGATTTATACAGGATTATGATGAGCGATTTTTTGCAAATGGAGGCTTACAACACCTGGCCTGGATGATCGAACAAAACAAAACCATCCTGCGAAAAGTGCCGGCTCATATACGATTGGGTTCTCCAGTGGCAAGACCTTCCAAGATCGTTTGTATTGGTTTGAACTATGCCGACCACGCAAAGGAAACAGGCGCGACTCCGCCATCGGAACCGGTCATATTTATGAAATCAACCACCGCTTTGGTTGGCCCGAATGATAATATCATGATCCCCAAAAATTCGGTAAAAACAGATTGGGAAGTAGAGCTCGCCGTAGTGATCGGAAAAAAAGCAAGCTATGTCGAGGAATCGGAAGCCATGGACTACGTGGCTGGTTACTCTTTGCACAATGATGTAAGTGAACGAGAGTTCCAGATAGAAAGAGGAGGCACCTGGGATAAGGGTAAAGGCTGTGACACCTTTGCACCTCTTGGTCCCTGGTTGGTTACAAAAGACGAAGTAAAGGATGTGGATAGCTTACGTCTGTGGCTAAATGTAAACGATAAAAAAATGCAGGATGGTACCACGGCGAATTTCATTTTTAAGATACCACATATCGTTTCGTATGTCAGCCAGTTTATGACTTTGATGCCCGGCGATATCATTTCAACCGGCACACCGGCAGGAGTGGGATTGGGATTTAATCCTCCTGTATATTTAAAACCCGGCGATGTGGTAGAATTAGGTATTGATGGATTGGGAACTTCAAAACAAACCTGTATTGCATATACCCCCATCCCCTAAAGGGGTGTTCAGGAAATTTTCCTCCTGCGAAATATTTTTTATGCATATGAGAAATGAATAAAAATGGAAGAAACTGTTTCTATAGCGACGTCTTCAAACATTCCGATACAGGATATGACGATTGATACGCATGTCCATTTCTGGAAGTATGACAAAGTGAGAGATGCGTGGATCACCAATAAGATGAAAACGCTGCAGCAGGATTTCCTGCCGCAGACGATCGCCGGTACCTTGCGGCGAAATGGAGTTAATGGTTGCATAGCCGTACAAGCTGATCAGTCGGAACTGGAAACACTTTTCCTGATGGAGCTTTCAAAGTCGCACGATATTATCAAAGGAGTTGTCGGTTGGGTGGATCTGCAGAATGAAAAGATAGAAGAACGATTGGATTATTTTTCTCAATACGAGGTTATTAAAGGATGGCGCCATATCGTACAGGGAGAGCCTGATGATTTTTTATTAAAACCGGCTTTTCAAAGAGGAGTAAACGCTTTACGATCTTATAATTATACTTACGATGTACTTATTTATCCAAAGCAATTAAAAGCGGCATTGGAATTTGTTTCAAAATTTCCGGAACAAAAACTGGTGATCGATCATTGCGCCAAGCCGGAGATCACCACAAGAAAAATAGATGAGTGGACGGCATTGACGAAAGAAATAGCGAAGTCTCCTAACGTATATTGTAAGCTATCAGGTCTATTCACGGAAGCAAAGTGGAAAGAGTGGAGCCCCGCTGAATTTTATCCTTATCTTGATGTTGTGTTTGAAGCATTTGGTACTGATAGATTATTATACGGGAGCGATTGGCCGGTGATATTGCTTTCTGGTATGTATGTGCAATGGAAAAGCTTATTGGAAAAATACATGGAGGATTTTGATAAAGAAGATAAGGAGAAGGTTTTTGGCAGAAACGCTGTCCGGTTTTATAATCTCTAAAAGATTGAAGTATGGATCTGCAATTAATAGATAAGATCATTATTGTTACGGGTGGTGCAAAAGGTATTGGTGAAGGTATCGTGAAAGCATTGGCGAAGGAAGGCGCTTTTCCGGTGATTATTGGAAGGAGCCAGGAAGACAATCTCGCGACAGTAGAAGCTATCAAAGCCGAAGGCGGAAAAGCAGCACAAGTGGTTGCTGAACTTTCGGTGGCGCAGTTGTGCGAGTTTGCCGTGAAAGAAGTAATACGGCAATTTGGAAGAATAGATGGATTGGTCAACAATGCCGGTGTAAATGATGGAGTAGGATTGGAAAACGGAAATTACCAAAGCTTTGTAGCCAGCCTCCATAAAAATGTGATTCATTATTATTTAATGGCTCACTTTGCTTTACCTGAATTGAAAAAGAGTAAAGGCAGTATTGTAAACATTACTTCAAAAACGGCTGATACCGGACAGGGCGGTACTTCCGCTTATGCCGCTTCCAATGGTGGTCGTAATGCATTGACAAGAGAATGGGCGGTTGAATTATTGAAGTATGGAATAAGGGTCAACGCTGTTTCTGTAGCTGAATGTTATACTCCTTTATATGAGCGATGGATCGAATCATTGCCTAATCCACAAGAAAAATTAAAGGAGATAGAATCAAAAATTCCATTGGGCAACAGGATGACAACTGCCGAAGAGATCGCCAATATGGTTGCCTTCCTGTTAAGTGAAAGGTCAAGCCATACTACCGGACAGATCATTCATGTAGACGGAGGATATGTTCATTTGGACAGAGCATTGGCAAATGCGTAAAGAATGAAAACATTAGTTTGTACAACACCGGGTCATTTTGAATATACCGAAAGGGATCATCCTTCACCGAAAAAAGGTAATTCGATCCTTCGCATCCGGCGAATCGGAATATGCGGCACGGACTTACATGCATTTGAAGGCACTCAACCTTATTTTAATTACCCAAGAGTATTAGGCCATGAACTAGCCGCTACTATCGAAGAGACAGATGAGGAAGGGTTTAAAAAAGGAGATGAGGTTACGATCATTCCTTATTTCTATTGTGGTATATGCATCGCTTGCCGAAATGGTAACACAAATTGTTGCGTATCCCTCACCGTATGTGGCGTTCATATTGATGGAGGAATGACAGAACATTTTTCAGTGCCTTCCTATTCCCTGCAGCATGGCGAAGGGCTGGGTTTTGATGAGCTGGCGCTGGTAGAACCCCTGGCGATAGGCGCACATGCTGTAAGGCGAGCTGGTATGGCTGCCAATGAATTCGTATTGGTGATGGGTGCTGGGCCAATTGGTTTAGGTACTATGGAATTTGCACGGATTGCGGGTGGCCGGGTGATAGCGATGGATATCAATGAAGACCGGTTGAATTTTTGCAAACAAAGATTGAAGATGGAGCATATTGTCAACGCATCATCACCGGGTGTAGTTGATCAACTTAAGGAAATCACCAATGGCGATATGCCAGGCGTCGTGATCGATGCCACCGGAAATCTAAAAGCAATTAACCATGCCTTTCAATATTTATCGCATGGCGGCAGGTATGTATTGGTGGGATTACAAAGAGACAATATATTGGTCAATCACCCCGAGTTTCATAAAAGGGAAGCCACCTTGATGAGCAGCCGTAATGCGACAAGAGATGATTTCATGCATGTGATCAATAGCATGAAAAAGGGGTTGGTGGATCCTGCGACCTATATTACCCACCGGGTGAATTTTTCGGAGGTGAAAGATAGTTTTGCAGGATGGCTCGATCCTTCCAACAAAGTGATCAAGGCGATGGTAAATATGTAATCTTTCCATTATTCATTACCCATGAAAGAACCCGCGGGACAGCGATACTAACCTGTGTTATTTCCCTGTTTTGTTTCGCTCGATCCTTGGTTGCCATTATTGATCATGAAAGCAGCGACGCACTTGATTTTTTAAAGAAAAGTAAGAAAAGTTTAATTTATCAAATTTTTTATTACCGCTTATTATGACATGGTGTCAATATAATTGTCTATTTGGCTTTAAAGTTTTTAACCATTTGTTCAGGATCGTTTAGGCTATTGCAGGTATTGATATCTGAAGGGATCGGTTGGGAAGTTGAAATGCCAGTATGTAAATTGAAAATGTTGTTAGTACATAATTCGATGAAAACGAAACGTGAAAAATAAACGAAGAGATTTTATAAAATTTACCGGCATGACCGGCTTTGGTCTGGCAGGTCGGGGCCTCTTTAATGTTTTTGGTACGGGAATAAACGATGCTGGTACTCCCGCAAAACTGTCTTCTATGGGAAATACAATTGTTAATGACAAGAATATTAGTCTTATGGGCTCCTATGGTGAATGGGCGGCCGGGTTGACTGAAAAGAAATTACCCTCTTTGTCTTTCAGGAATAAAGAATTTGCCAGTGTAGGCAAATGGAAAAAAGCAGCACTTGCCCGGGTAAACCAGCGACTGGCGATTCCGGAAATTGGAGGGACTCCAAAAGTAGATGTGAATAAGCAGTATACTTATGATGGACTGCACATTGAAGAACTTACCTGGCAGTTGCCCTATGGCAATGCGACACAGGCTATTTTGTTAAAACCGGCAAACTTAAAAGGGCGGCTTCCTGCCATACTTGCATTTCATGATCATGGGGGTAATAAGTATTTTGGCACAAGAAAAATAACAAGAACATCTGTTGACCAACATCCGGTGATGAAGGAACACCAGCATGAATATTATGAGGATGCTGCATGGGCCAATGAGGTAGCTAAACGGGGATATGTAGTGCTTGTAGCAGATGCGTTCCCATTTGCAAGCCGCCGTGTGATGTTACAGGATGTGCCTGAACATTTGCGGAATGGACTGAATGATGATGACCCTGAAAACCCGGGAAAAATTGCGGCTTATAATCAATGGGCTGGCCAGCATGAACATATCATGGCCAAATCTTTATTCAGCGCCGGCACTACCTGGCCAGGAGTGTTTTTTGCTGAGGACAGAAAGGCGCTGGATATACTTTGTGCCAGGCCCGACGTGGATGAAACCAATATCGGATGTGCAGGTCTCTCCGGAGGTGGCATGCGCACTGTTTTTATGGGCGGACTTGATCAGCGTATTAAATGTGCAGTATGCGTTGGCTTCATGACCACTTGGAAGGATTTTGTTCTGCATAAATCATATACACATACCTGGATGACTTACGTTCCCCTGTTGCCGAACGAGCTGGATTTTCCTGAGATTTTCGGATTACGGGTGCCATTGCCAACTCTGGTACTAAATGATTCAGAAGATACATTGTATACAATCGCTGAAATGGAGCGTGCTGATCAAATACTAAGTGAAGTTTTCAAAAAGGCAGGTGCAGCCGGCAAATACCGATGCTCATATTATCCGGGTCCGCATAAGTTTGATAAGAAAATGCAGGCTGAAGCATTTAACTGGTTTGATAAATGGTTAAAAACGTAATCTGAACCAATCGCATTTAAAAGAAAGAAAATGAAAACAAGCCGCAGAGATTTTTTAAGATTATCGGGCCTGACTGGTGCCGGTTTGGCTGGTGTGGCTGTATTAAAAAGCTATGCTGCAGATAGGCAAAACGATCTCAATAAAGCGGGTTCTCAGCATTTCAATATGTGCGGATATGCAGCGCCAAAGATCGATACCGTTCGAATCGGTTTTATTGGTTTGGGAAACAGGGGACCTTCTGCCGTGGAACGAATGGCACATATAGCAGGAACCGATATAAGGGCCTTGTGCGACCTACGGCCTGAGAAGGCGGATGCTGTTAATAAAAAGCTGCAGGGTTCGATTCATAAACCAGCCCTTTACACAGGTAAAGCACATGAATGGAAAAAAATATGTGACCGACCGGATATTGACCTGGTGTATATTGCTACTCCCTGGGCGCTGCATGCGCCGATGGCTGTATATGCCATGAACCACGGCAAGCATGTATGTGTGGAAGTACCTTCCGCTAAAACACTGGAAGAGTGCTGGCAACTGGTAGAAACATCAGAGCGAACAAAAAAGCATTGCATTATCCTGGAGAACTGCTGCTATGATTTTTTTGAATTGCTGGCATTGAACATGGCTCGTCACGGGTTGTTTGGAGAAATAGTGCATGGAGAAGGGGCGTATATTCATACATTGCTGGAGGGCAATTTTGCTAAAAAAAAGTATTATGATATGTGGAGGCTGAAAGAGAATTTCAGAAATGGAAACCTGTATCCCACACATGGGTTGGGTCCTGTGTCACAGGTAATGAATATTAATCGTGGTGACAAGATGGATTTTTTGGTTGCCGTTTCCGGCATAGATTTCCAGATGGCAGCTTTTGCCAATGAAATGGCTGCAAAGGATGATTTTTACAAAGCGTATGCAAACAGGAAGTTCCGCGGAAATATGAATACGACTACTATTCGTACCCATAAAGGCCGTACCATTATGCTGCAGCACGATGTTACATCGCCAAATGTGTACTCGCGTATTCATAAGATCAGCGGCACAAAAGGTTCCTGCTTAAAATATCCTCTTCCGGGAAAAATTGCTTTTGGCCATGAGGATTGGATAAGTGAAGACGAATATAAAAATTTAGAGAGTAAATATACGGCGCCGATTGTTAAAAAAGTGGGAGAGATGGCGAAACAAGTAGGTGGTCACGGCGGTATGGATTTTCTAATGGACTGGCGTACGATTGATTGCCTGCGCAATGGTTTGCCGGTTGATATGGATGTTTATGATGCGGCTCTCTGGAGTGCAATTGCCCCCTTGAGTGAAAAATCAGTGTCAAACAGGTCTAATTCAGTAGATATTCCTGATTTTACTTCTGGTTCATGGAAAACAAACCCACCGGTTGATATTTCAATGCAGAATGGGGGCAACACAAAAGTGAAGGTTTGAAATAAATATTGATAAATAATTTAAATGAAAATTAAAATAGCACAAAGTCCGCAGGAACTTGGCAGGGCTGCAGGTTCTGTAGCTGCACAATTAATCCGGGACGCGATTGAAAGCAACGGAATTGCCAATATTATTCTTGCTACGGGTGCCAGCCAATTTGAAACAGTGGACCAGTTAATTGCCGAAAAGGAAATTGACTGGAGCAAGGTTGTGATGTTTCATCTGGATGAATATATTGGTTTGCCAGTAACACACCCGGCCAGTTTCCGAAAATATTTGAAGGAACGTTTTTTAGTCAAGGTGTCTCCGCTCAAAGCCGTCTATCTGGTAAACGGAGAAACTGATGCAAAGGCTGAGTGTAAACGCCTCGGTGACTTAATCAGTAGTAATCCGATTGATATAGCATTGGTGGGCATTGGCGAAAATGGTCACCTGGCATTCAACGATCCACCGGCCAATTTTGATACCGAGGAGCCTTTTATTATTGTACATCTTGATGAGCTCTGCCGGAAGCAGCAATTAGACGAAGGCTGGTTTAGATCGCTGGAGGAGGTTCCGCAGCAGGCCATCAGTATGTCCATCAAACAGATTATGAAATCGAAGGCGATAATTTGTTCGGTACCTGATAACCGCAAAGCAAAGGCTGTTAAGAATACATTGGAGCAGACCGTCAGCAATTTGTATCCTGCCAGCATTTTGCAAATGCATGCAGATTGTCGGTTTTTTTTGGATAAGGATTCAGCCGCCATGCTTTCTGCGAATGTTTCGGTTACGTAACAATTGGATCGCTGCTAATACAATTTTAAACAAATGACAGATAAGATAGAAGTCAGTTCGTTGACAAAAAGGCAAACGATTATTTCTATATTTATTATCGCGATGTTGTTTTTTATTTTTGGTTTTGTATCCTGGGTAAATGCAATATTGATTCCCTATTTCAAAATTGCCTTTGCGCTGAGCAATTTCCAATCTTACCTGGTAGCTTTTGCATTTTATATTTCTTATTTCATTATGTCAGTACCTGCTTCCTTTTTGTTAAGAAAAGTCGGGTTTAAAAAGGGAATGATGATTGGTTTCCTGACAATGGCACTTGGCGCCTTTATTTTTGTTCCTGCTGCGTATTCCCGAACCTATGAAATATTCCTGCTAGGTCTTTTTACTATCGGAACGGGACTTTCTGTATTACAAACAGCAGCCAATCCATATATTACCGTGCTGGGTCCAAAAGAAAGGGCAGCGCAACGGATCAGCATTATGGGTATCTGTAACAAAGGTGCCGGAATACTTGCGCCGTTGCTATTCGCCGCAGTTATTCTACGCGTAACAGACACTGATTTATTCAAGGAACTGAGTTCAATGCATGAAACTGCCAGAAACATTGTCCTGGATGAACTGATACGTCGTGTTATTATTCCTTATACGGTTGTTGGTGCTATATTGTTCGGACTGGGATTAATGGTTCGGTATTCACCATTGCCTGAAATCAATACAGAAAAAGAAACAATGGAAGTTGCGGCTGCAAACGCTGATAAGAAAAGTATTTTTCAATTTCCATACCTCATTTTTGGAGCGATCGGTATATTTTTGCATGTGGGCACGCAGGTTATAGCTATTGACACTATTATTGGCTACGCGAATTCAATGCATATAAATTTAATGGAGGCGAAAGTATTTCCTTCCTATACACTAACCGCGACGATAGGGGGGTATATTCTCGGCATTATCTGTATTCCGAGATTTTTCAGCCAAGTAAGCGCTTTGCGGTTTTGTACTTTGTTGGGGACTGCCCTTACTTTATTGATAGTTTTTGTCAGTGGTAAAGTTACTTTTTTGGGTCATTCATCCGATGTTTCCATCTGGTTTGTTGTTTTGCTGGGCCTTGCCAATTCGTTGGTGTGGGCAGGTATATGGCCATTGGCGCTGGATGGATTGGGGCGTTTTACAAAACTGGGGGCATCAATGCTGATCATGGGTCTGTGCGGGAATGCGATACTCCCCCTATTGTACGGATACGTTGCAGATGAATACAATGTGCGGGTCGCGTACTGGGTATTGTTTCCATGTTATCTTTACCTTGTTTTTTATGCCTTTTACGGGCATAAGATCAAAAGGTGGACGGTGGGGCAAAAAAATATACTTACATCTTTTTATTAAATGGGTCAGCAGCGGTTGAAAATATTTAATGGTAAAATAATAACTCCATCGGAAATAATTCCGGGAGGTACCCTAATAATAACCGGTGACACAATCACGGCGGTAAGCGGGAAAAATATAGAAGTGGATGATGCCGTTGAAATCAATGCGCTGGGAAAGTATATTTCTCCTGGTTTTATAGATATACATGTTCATGGAGGCGGCGGGCACGATTTTATGGATGCGACTGAAACCGCCTTTTTGAAAATAGCAGAAACACATGCGCGATTCGGCACAACGGCCATGTTGCCTACCTCCCTGACAAGTACAAAGGATGAAATGCTTCAAACCCTGGCAGTGTACGAATTAGCTACTATTAAAAATACAGTCGGGGCACAGTTCCTGGGCATACACCTTGAGGGACCCTATTTTGCTATGAACCAGCGGGGGGCACAGGATCCGCGGTACATTCGCAACCCTGATCCGGAGGAATATGAAGATATTCTCTCACGTTCATCTTGCATTCGGCGCTGGAGCGCAGCACCTGAATTGGAAGGTGCCTTAGAATTTGGACGATATTTAAAAGCAAGGGGAATATTGCCGGCAATAGCCCATACTGACGCTATTTATGAAGATGTAATAAAAGCTTTTGACAGTGGTTACACGCTGGCTACGCATTTATATTCCGGAATGTCCGGCGTAACCCGGAGAAATGCGTTTCGGTATGCCGGAGTGATAGAAAGCGCTTTTATCATTGATGATATGGACGTGGAAATAATTGCGGACGGAGCCCATTTGCCGGCGCCACTATTGAAATTGGTGTTTAAGATAAAGGGTACAGACCGTACTGCATTGATAACAGATGCGATGCGGGCGGCTGGCACGGAGGCAAGCGAAAGTGTTTTGGGAAATATCCGTAACGGGTTGAAGGTAATTGTAGAAGATGGGGTAGCGAAATTACCTGACCGGAGCTCGTTTGCCGGAAGCGTGGCTACCACAGACCGCCTGGTGAGGACGATGATTTCTATGGCAGAGGTTTCGTTAACAGATGCTGTAAAAATGGCGACCGCTACACCAGCCCGTATTCTGGGAGTAGCTGACAGCAAAGGGGAACTAGTAGCTGGCAAAGACGCAGACATCATACTGTTTGATGGTGGTATTAATATCGCTATGACAATAGTCAAGGGAAGAATCGTTTATCAGGCATAAGTCGCAGTGTTGCGCCGTGATCTACCTGAGATCCATCGAACGCGATTTATTCCGGAGAGACGTAACAAGAAATACAAAATACAATATAGCATTAGCCGGAGTTTATCTTTCAATTCAAAAAGAGATCTTTAAATGAATAAGTTACTACCTGGCAGGCGACCAATGATTTCGCTGGGTTAGAAGATCATTTTTTTTTCCTCCATAGCGCCTATCGTTTTTAGGACGATTCAATCCCTGTTAATTGAAATTCAAAGAAAAAAAATCTTCAATAGAAGCAGGATAATAATAGCTAGTTTGACAGGTTCGCAGTTAGTCTACCCAACCTTTTATTAAAAATAATTTTTTTCATTAGCAACGTCCTTAAATTTATTTATGCTGAATGACTTTCAGGAAGCTGATTCTACATTTTAATGAAAATTATCTTTTCTTCCAGATAGTTCTGGTCAATACCGCCAGCTGAAAAAAATTTTCTCCATTGCACAGATTTACGGAAGTGCCGCCAAATCCGCCGATCTGGCAAATGGTGAAGCATTGCTCATCTTTAATGGTAGTAGCCCCGTCCGCTATCTTTTCTTCATCGGGCTGAAAGGCATACAGCAATTGGTTTTGAAACCGGTATTCTTCCACACGACCCATCATCCAGTCTTCGTTATGCTGGTTATGGACAATTTCATCAACAATACACCGGGGGGTATCTGCAGCTATTCCCTGGCTGGATTTACGGCAGGTCGCAAATATCAGCAGCAGGCTGAAGGCGATAAGTAGTATTCCTTTCATGTTTATACGCAGTGACAATAGGTCAAACCGACCATTGCATCAGGCATAGATCCTGTCAATAGCCTCTTTGTATTTCTCGGTGATCACTTTTCGTTTCATCGAAAGCTTGGGAGTCATTTCGCCGGTGTCAATACTCCATTCGTGAGGCAGCAGCTCAAACTTTTTTATCTGCTCTACGTGATTAAAATATTTATTGAAGCTTTCAATAATATCCCTGTACAGTGCCCGCACTTTTTCATTTCGTATCAACGCTTCATTGCTTGTTTCGGCAACATTGTTATGCCTCGCCCAATCCTTTAAATTCGGAAAAGAGGGAATGATCAGCGCTCCTACGAATTTTCTTTCCGGTCCGACGATCATCACCTGTTCAATAAATGGCGATTCTTTTAATTTATTTTCAACCGGCAGCGGCGCTACGTACTTGCCACCACTTGTTTTAAAAAGCTCTTTCTTGCGATCGGTTATTTTAAGAAATTTATTGGCTGTCAGCATGCCAATATCGCCGGTATGAAACCAGCCATCTGATATTACTTCATCGGTAAGATCAGGCCTTTTGTAATAGCCCATCATCACATTGGGTCCTTTGCAAAGTATCTCGCCATCTTCCGCGATCTTTACCTCCACACCATCTATCAACGGGCCCGTAGTTCCAAACATTCTGCCATCTTCCTGGTAGCGGTTCACCGAAATTACCGGTGATGTTTCAGTAAGACCATAGCCCTCCATGACGGTAACGTTAGCGGCGGTGAATATCCGGATAAGTCTTACCTGGCAGGCGGCGCCACCCGTTACGATACATCTTATATTATTACCCAATGCTTCTCTCCATTTACTAAAGATCAGTTTATTGGCCAATTTTAATTGCATCGTATACCAAAGGCCCTGGTTCGCATTGATCTCAAATTTCTCCGCCAGGCTATGTGCCCAGAAAAACAGTTTTCTCTTTACACCTGTCAGTTCATTGCCTTTTTGCATGATACGATCGTACACTTTTTCCAACAAACGCGGTACGGTCGTGAACATATTTGGCTTTACTTCTTTCAGATTATCGCCAATAGTTTCCAGGCTTTCCGCATAGTAAATAGACGTACCATTGAACAGGTAGATATAGCTCACCATTTTTTCAAAAATATGATTCAATGGAAGGAAGCTAAGCGCTTTCGAATTTTGCCCCGGGGGAAAACAGGGAATGCAGGCCATTACATTGGAGTGAATATTTCTATGACTGAGCATAACACCTTTAGGCGTACCGGTTGTGCCGGAAGTATAGATGATCGTAGCCACATCTTCATAACCGATCTTATCAGCGATAGGTTGTATCCGGGCCAATAACTCAGGAGTGGCGTTATCGGATACCTCTTTCCAGTGCCTGGCATTGGGTGCATGTTCAAACGTATAAATTTCTTTCAGGCTGGGCACACGTTCTTTGAGACTTAAGGCTTTTAAGTACAGATCTTCGTCGTTGACAAATGCCAGTTTTACCTGTGCATCTTTTAATACAAACTCCAGTTCATTCACATTGATGGTAGGATAAATGGGAACCAGTATGGCGCCAATCTGTTGCACCGCAAGATCAAGCATCAGCCATTCAGGGCGGTTCTTGCAGAGAATGGCTACTTTATCCCGTCCGGCTACGGTCATATCATTAGGGCCAATGCCCAGGCTTAGCAAACCTGCGCTTAAATTATTTACGGTAGTAGCTACCTGTTGGGTGCTGTATTTTTTCCATTGGCCGCTTTCTTTGCCCGCCAGCATTACATCTAATGGTTGTCTTTCCAGGTGCCAGGCGAGGCAGTCGAATAGTCTTTTGGGTTCATTCATATTGCAAGCGTTAAAAGTTCAATCAACCAGGTTAATATAGTAAGTATAACCCATTACCGACAAACAAAATAGTAAAAAAAAATAAAAAAGCCCTGATCGGTCAGAATCAGGGCTTTTAAAGAATTGCAGAGACTAATTATATGTCTACGGGTAATAGGTTATATGGTTATTATCTCAAGATGATTGCTGGCCTTAGTTTACCTGGTAATACTGGCCCGCCGGCATTCTGAATACCCGGTTCTTTTGAAAAGTATTGAACGCTTCGTATTGATCGGTATGTGTTTTTGACCAGCTGTCAAAAGCAGCCAGATCTTCCACAGCGCCAAACAACCATTGATTATAAGCTTCAAACATTCCTGCTTTCAAAAGCTGCTGCTGGTAGTCAAACAAGCGAAGTGGAAATTTTGCCGCATTGTCCGTGTACCAGTCAAGGATAAAACGGGTGCGGATCATCGTCAATGTTTCGGCCGTAATGCCTTTATTGGCGACGGAAGATTGTTTGCCCATCGTTTGCAAGAAGGCTTTGGCGAACTCACTTTTATTTTTTTCTTCGCCTTTCATCAGGTCGGCTTCAGCGAATAATTTTTCTTTATAGGCTTTTAATAATTGCTGCTTCATAGCCAAACCTCTTTGAGAAAGGCTTTCCATGTTCACAAAAATCTCTCCGTAGATCAGGCTCCATACTTTATCCTTTGTATAGAAATAATAAACGGCCGCGTTGTAATAGTTGCCGCTATAACCGGGATCAAGCTGAATGCCTTTTTCCCAGAGATTGATGGCGGAATAATCTTTCGTTGCCCAAAGTAGTTCTCCATACTCACTGAATAAGGGGCCACTCTTCGGGAATTTCTTTAAACCCTTCTTATATACTTTTTCACATTCTTTTGCTTCTTCCAATGCCTTATAAACATTACCACCCAACTGGAAACATATTACATCTGCATCATCACGGTCCAACAAAGATTTTACTCCCTCCAATGCTTTGCTGTAATCTCTCTTCAGGTAATAACTCATCACCAGGTCCTTCTGCAATTCAAGATTTTTTTTATCCTGTTGCAGGGCACGGGTTAATACAATGACAGCGTTATCGAAATCACCGGAACGCATAAATGTCTTTGCCGTTTCATGCAGTGTTTTTACATCGTCTTGCGCGAAGGAGGCAAGGTTGATGGATAACACAAATAGAAAAGAAAGAATTTTTTTCATATTGCAAATTAAAATAAAAGAAACGGAGCCAGGG
>JANOCH010000751.1:0-3373 GCA_031412015.1 Chitinophagaceae bacterium | reverse complement strand
TACATCGATAGTCGCCGATCTCCAGGTCACTCCTCCATCGGTTGATACTTCTACTCCGGCCACTACACCACCGCCATTATCGCTCACCGTTCCGGAGATAGTAATAGGTGATCCTACTGAACCGGAAGTTCCATTAGGTGGTACTACAACGGCTGAAACCGGCGCCGTAATATCCGAGGATTTTGTAGCGGTTACCATGCCAGCCTGTATTGTAGCAGGCTGCACATCCATGTCGGCAAATAAGTTGATCGTTGCCTGTTGCATCTCGGGGCTCACCGTGGTGGTTCCACCAAAATGATTTCCATCTAATCCCCATGACCACTGAACGGTTCCCGCACCAAATACCAATGCGCCACTGGCGGCACGGTATAACGATAATTTATGTGTACGACTAATAGCGGTTCTTTTGGATAAAGTAATACGCCCTGCGGGATTTGATCCGGCGAATAATGTTTGCTCATAATCCCATTCGTAACCCAGGGTATTAACACCAAGAAAAGCTGTAGCCCCCGGTGCGAGTGCAGGTATGGTAGTGTTTCTCCAAAAACGTAGTTTCTGGTAATTGGAAGGGACACCTATTTCCGAAGGAAATTCCACCCAGCTGATTTGCCCGGTCAATCCGTTTTCAGGTTTGCCTGCATCATAGTCGGCGCCCATTCTCCATAAGCCGGTCCATTCCGGTGAAGAGATATCGCATTTGGTACCGCAGGCTCTTTCGGCATTGGAACCATCGGCCAATAAACCTTCTTTATAACAGACCAGCGTGCGGTCTTCTGACCCGACACTGGTTTCCCATCTTGTTTTCCAATACACTTCATTGCCACTGAAAAAGGCAAGGTGCACACCGGCATCTCTTGCCGTTTCCACATTTTCCCGTTGATTCTTTGACCAGTATTCATCATGTCCTACCGACAAAAATATTTTATGATTAAGGAGGCGGGAACCATTCCTGTCAACATCATTGCAACTGGTGTAGGCGATATCATATCCATTGCGCTCGAGCCAGCGAATCATCGGGTACACGGCATTCATATACCAATCGGCTTGCCTGCCATCTGTATTGAATAAAGAATTATAAGGAAAGAAAGGACGGTTATAACTGGCTTTTACCGCATGACCATTGGGGAATGCGGTATTGCCATCATACATCGAATTGCCACCATAGCCATTGTAGGCTTGCCAGGTCGCATCCGGAAGTTGGAAATACAGGTCTGAATTGCTGGCATCATTGCGAACAATAAAAGCGATATGATTGCTACCACCACCTGTTCTTTCAATTTTGGCAATATAAAAACCGGATACGGCAGAGGATGGAATGCTCCAGGAAGCTGATTCACTCCAGTTGCCACAATCAAGACTACCGGTAATCGGATCACTGATACCTGCCGGCTGTGCCACTCCATTCAACGTACCAAGATCAGCGATCAATCGGGCGCCATTGCCGCCATAATATCCAAGGCGATATATTTTTAAGGTATAAGTGGCGGCGGCTTCCACTGATATTTTAAGTCGAACCGTTTCACCGCTGTTAAGACTCATCCGTGTAGCGAATCCGGCAATGCGGGTATCCCTGAAATTAGGTACCCCCCACTCGGAAATAGGATTACCGGGCAACGCATTTTCAGTAACGATAGAATTTTGAGCAAAGGACGAAAAAACTAAAAATAGTGAGGAGGCCAGGACAGAGTACAACTGCTTCATAAGGGTCGGTTTTGGTTAAGGTGCTTGTGAATGAACTGATCAGCTTTTCGTTCGGATATTCTAATTGGTCATTCATGGCACAGGTTACAAAATCCATGCTCAAGCGGTCCATGCCTTGAAGAAATCTTTAATACAAGTAATATCTTATAGTAGATCGACAGCCGTCCATCGAAGACTTACCAAGTAAATCCGTCAAAATCAATCATACTGCAGGAAAACTTCAGACTCTCCGGTATGAAGGCCCTAATAATTATAGGCCCGCTTCTGGAAAAGAAGCTGCGAAAACATTTATAATAATAATAAAAGGAGGAATAATTTCTTCATGTAGAACCGCCCGATCGACGACAATTATGTCACCACAAAACCCGAACCAAATCGATAGCCAGGTAAGTCGCTCATGTTGGCTTTTAGTTGTCCATAGATGAACGCAGATAGACACAGATGCTTTCTGTGCCTGGCGGCTTACCCCGTTATTGAACAACCATGAAATGAATGCAGATAATTATGAAAACATTTATCTGCGTTCATTTGCGTTCATCCGTGGCCAAATCTCTTTCGAAACACGGAGGCACAGAGACACGAAGACACCAGGCAAGTAAAAATCTCTGTGCCTCTGTGTCTTCGTGCCTTTGTGTTTCAATGGTATGAAAAACCAAATTGAGACACTATTCTCAAATATTCTTTTGGCGTTTTTCAAAAATTGCCGGAACTTGATATAAGAATTAACCATTAAACCCTCCAACTATGCCTTGCTCCATTCAATTGGCGTCGAAAGACGCTATCCTCCTGTATATAAACAATTACGCCGGCACCTCTCAACCTGTCTTCCCCGGAAGATCCCGTTTACTGTTTGCTACACATTCACCGGCCACCAAAAACTGTTTGCTGATCCACTGACTAATTTCTTATGAAAATCATCACATGGAACTGCAATATGGCTTTCCGCAAAAAAGCTGAATTCATTCTGGCGTATAAGCCTGACATTTTGATCGTGCCCGAATGTGAGGACCCTGGAAAACTTAAATTCAAACCGGGGGTTCAACAACCAACTGATGTCTTATGGTTTGGCAAAAATCCCAATAAAGGGCTGGGCATTTTTTCTTACAGCGATTTTAAGTTTCGCTTGCTGGAAAATTACAACCCTGCTTTTCGTATGGTCATACCAGTAGAGGTTACCGGGCCCGATACCAATTTTATACTCTATGCCATCTGGGCCTACAACCCCAGCGACCCCGATGGAACTTATATTGAACAGGTTTGGAAGGCCATTGCTCATTACGACAAACATATTACCAATAAAAACACCATACTGGTCGGCGATTTTAACAGCAATACCATCTGGGATAGAAAACGCCGGATCGGCAATCATTCCCATGTAGTGCAACGCCTGGAAGAAAAAGGCATTTACAGTTGCTATCATTTACATCATAAGCAGGTACAGGGAAAAGAGCAACACCCGACACTATATATGTACCGGCACAAAGACAAACCCTATCATCTTGATTATTGTTTCGTATCAGCGGATATGGCCGAGAAAATAAGTTCGGTGGAAATTGGCGAATATGATGGTTGGATGGAATATAGTGATCATGTCCCGGTGATGGTGACGTTTGATTAAAAATTCTTCCGATTTAGAAAATGAATTATTTTCAGAATGAATAATGACTCTAGT
>JANOCH010000750.1:0-21151 GCA_031412015.1 Chitinophagaceae bacterium | reverse complement strand
GTCATTAGTAATTCAGATCTCAGTTCTTTGGATGAGTAATTAAGAACAGGTTCCGTTGATTGGGTTATGACGGAGTTATTAAAAGGTTCGCAAAACCAAGTCGACCTGGTCAATTCTCTAAATGATGACGATCTTGTGAGCAAGGTTTCATCCCCAGCTATGACTAAAACGAAATTTGAATTCATGCTACATGTAATAAATCATAACTCGTATCATCGAGGGCAGATCATTACAATCACCAGGTCACTGGACCTTACGGAAAACATCCCCAACACAGACTATGATACTTATCTTTGGACGAGAGAAAATGAGCCAGGATCTTAGCTCAGAACAACTATCGCGGCTGGAAATTAATCGCCTGTCTATGGCATTGAATACATTTATTTCACTCGTTTCTTTGGTCTGTGTACAAGTACTAGCTGTCAATTTTTTAAATGGACAGCAAATAAATAATGTTCAGCATAGTAAAACAGGAAGGTCGAACCCGATCGATACATTACAGGTAAGTGTGGATGGTCATAAAATGTCAATGTATGTTTCAGGGACTGGTAAGTATACCGTGATCCTGGAAGCCGGCGGAGCTTCCAGCCACCGGTGCTGGCGGACGGTTGATACTCAGATCGCGAAGATGACCCGTATTATTTCTTATGACCGCCCAGGTTATCTTCAATCCGGGCTATGTGAAAAGCCAAGAGATGCCATCACTGTCGCGAAAGAATTAAAACAAGCACTTCAAACGGCCGGCTATCCTCCTCCATATATAATGGTTGGATGGTCCATGGGTGGAGCTTTCGCAAGAGTGTTCTGTGGTTTATTTCCCGGGTCAGTCGCGGGATTAATATTGGTTGACCCAACTCCGGAAGATGTATATCCAAGGGGAGAAAAAGAATTTCCTGAATTACTGGTAGAAGATTCTATCTATATGAGAGAATTATTAGCCAGCAGGAACAGGCCGGGTGAAAGGGCGGAGAATATGTTGTTTGATTCCAGCATGAACCAGGCAAGACGATCAGATGCTTTTCATGCTACGCCCACTACCCTGTTGATAGCAGCTTATGGTAAAGTGTCGGGCAAAGCTGAAAACGATCCAAACAACCCGATTCATAAAATTTGGGTAGAAGAATTAGTAAAATGGGCGGCAAAGCGACCCAATCTTCAATACAAAATAATTGACAGCGGCCATAATATTGCGAAAGACAAGCCGGATATTGTGATAAAAGAAATTGCTGAAATGATCGAACAACTAAAATAGATCCGGTCATCTAACTTTTACTGCATGATGGACCGCGCCTCCTGACCGGCAAGCCAGATTGCGGAGTCCTTGGGCCGAAAATAACAATCATGAATTCCTCTAAGCCACGAGGTTGTTGACAATCCAACTTCCGGATAAACCTGTCTAAAGATGTTTATATTCTATAATGCATGGTCGTCGGGATTCAACACATTTGATTGATTCCCCCTTGGTAGACCTTTTAATGCCGGAAGGAAGCCAGTCTGTAAAATATAATTCATTTTCTCCTGCTAATTTGTTATTTTTCCTCATCGAAATTCCCTCCTTTTATCCCCACGAGCAACCCCTCCGGTGACTAAACCACTTTAATCAACACCGTCAGTAAATAAGTAAGTCGGAACCATCCTTTGCAGTAAAGAATATATTCAATTTGCAACCAGGGTAAACCGACAAGACCTGATGATCATATATGCCAATCAGCAGCATTGCGAAATTTATAGTTTGAATTGAAGAACGAATAATGCGGACGTTTTAATGAACCATAAAGCCGTATTAAAAGACGGCACATGGTGAACTACTGGTCAATGAAACCGATACCGGTGGCTGACATTTTGAAGAATCCAAACCTCATGCTAAAGGCCGGGCTTTAAACCCAAACTATTTTTATACGCCTTTAATTAAAAAAAATATGAAGCAATTCCTGGCAATATTGATTGTCCTGGTAACAATATTCTCTTCTTGTAAAAAAGATAAAGAAGACAAAAAAGAAATAACCTTACCAAAGCTGACTACAGCAGCTATTACCAATCTTAGTTTCAATACGGCGACATCCGGTGGCACCATCACTGGTGATGGCGGCGGTGCAATAACGGCAAGCGGGATCTGTTGGAGCAAAACCAACAACACACCTACGCTGTCAGACTCAAAGATAACCGGCACCACCTCTACAGGCAGTTTCACTTCCGCTATGACCAACCTTGAAGAAAACACTACTTACTATGTAAGAGCCTTTGCCACGAATAGCGCCGGCACCGGCTATGGCAATGTCTTGACCTTTACTACCACTATCGACGTAAAGTTGCCCCAGTTGACCACCGCGGCTATTACCAGTCTCGCTTACAACACGGCAACATCCGGCGGCACCATCACTACTAATGGCGGGGCTGTCATTACAGCCAGTGGTATTTGCTGGAGCAAAACTAATAATACACCCACCCTCGCTGACTCAACGAAAGCAGGCACCACTGCTTCAGGCAGTTTCATCTACGTGATGAACATTCTGGATGAAAATACCACCTATTATGTCAGAGCTTTTGCCACGAACAGTGCAGGCACCGGCTTCGGCGATGTGGTAACTTTTACTACGCCTGTCAACGTAACTTTGCCGCTGTTGACCACAGCAGCTATTACCGGTCTTACTTATAATACGGCTACATCCGGAGGCACCATCACTGCTGATGGCGGCGCGGCTATTTCAGCAAGTGGAATCTGCTGGAGCAAAACCAACAATCCGCCTACTATATCGGACTCAAAGGTATCAGGCACCACGGCGACAGGAAGTTTCACTTCCGTGATGAACAGTCTCGAGGAAAATACTACCTACTATGTACGAGCTTTTGCCACGAATAGTGCAGGTACCGGATATGGTAATGTGGTTACCTTCATTACGCTTGTCAACATAACCTTGCCCCAGTTGACCACCGCAGCTACAACTAATATTAGTTTCACCACGGCGACATCCGGGGGCACCATCACCACCAATGGCGGCGCTGCTATTACAGCAAGTGGTGTTTGCTGGAGCAAAACCAACAATCCGCCTACTATAGCCGACTCAAAAATATCGGGCACCACTGCTTCAGGAAGTTTCACCTCCGCGATGACCAACCTGGAAGAAAATACTGCTTATTATGTTAGAGCTTTTGCCACCAATAGTGTTGGTACCGGATACGGCAACGTCGTATCCTTTACTACCACTACCGACCCCAATAGCGTTACTTTTACTTACAATGGAGCTTCTGTAACATACGGTGTTATTACGAGTGCAGTTACCGGGAGAAAATGGATGGATCGTAATTTGGGCGCCACCCGCGTCGCAACAGCATCCAATGATCGTATGGCTTACGGTCACCTGTTTCAATGGGGACGTCCTAGCGACGGGCACCAGTTAGTAAACTATACCAGCTCCACAGCCGGAGCTGGTGTAAACGGAAAGACAAAGACATTGGCCACATCTGATGTGCCAGGGCAATCTCTTTTTATAACACCGGATAACACCGTTGAACAAAATGGGGTCTTTGTCTATGATTGGCGAAACGATCAAAATACCAATCGTTGGGCGATCAATAGCCAGGGCTCTTGCCCCAGCGGTTGGCATGTTCCTACTATGGCTGAATGGGAGGCAGAGACAGGCATTACTAACTTAACAACCGGGTACAGTCAGTTGAAATTAACAGCAGCTGGATATCGTTATGGCGATTTTGACGGCTCAGGAAGAGAAGGAACGGTAAGAACAGCAGGCAGTTCCGCGTGGTATTGGAGTTCTTCCGTTTGGCCCTCAGGTGCCGGATTCTCAAGTTATAAAAGTATAGCTTCCAATGAAAGCATTACCGACCTGGCAGGCAGAGCTTACGGAATGCCCATACGTTGTATAAAAAATTAATGGTTGAAGGAAGAAATCTTACGCGGTTGTTGCTGTTTTCTTCTCACCAACAACACGAATAACAGTAAAACCAAACGATAAAATAAACTTCGCCCCGGTTCTGTCCGTAACAAATGCGATAGCCAAGCCAGGTTGGGTGTCTGCGCGCAACGAAACATCAATGAGTGATGCGTGGAGACATGCATCACGGCGTTAGAAAATCATGATAAGTTCAATCCGAATCCGCGCCACCCACAAACCTATGCTGCGAGACCCGGCCAGGAACTCGTGTTCCAAATAGATTTACTATTCGGCGAACCAAACCGAGGAAAAATTATTTCTTGCATTTTTTATCCGAAAATTCGATATAGGTAAAACATTCCGGGACATGTGAATCCCATACCCCATGCGAGCTCCATGCCCAGCCACCAGAGTCGTCAGCAGATCCTTTCTTTACATTAAAACGGGAAAAGTCCATCCGCCAGATATCACCTTCCAACGGTGGCAGCGCTCTTCGATCCGCCTCAGCCAATATTTTAAGTGAAGTCCATGGTATGGCTATTTCAACAGTCCATCCTTTATCCTTGTCCTGATCATTATTGATGCTACCTTCTACGTGAGCCGCCGACCGCAAACCGGGCATATCCCATTTCCAAAAACCAATCCGGCTACCGCGGGGATGTTTATAGCCTACGCCATTAAACACCCTGGCTCCGGTTGCATCTCTTCTGAATTCCGGCGAAAGATGATACTTTTTTTTCCCGTAAGCATCCAGCCAAAAGAACAGCACTTCGTAAATGGTGCCGAATGAATTGATCTCAAATTCATAATAACCATCCTGGCCTGCAATGAATAATTCTACATCATTATCCTCGTATATTGGTGCGTCTCTTTGCGTGTGCTTAGCCTTTACGTAAGGCTCCTCGATCCAATAACCGACATAGAGGTACTGATCGTCCCACAATACTGCCGCACGGGTATCCAGATAGGCTGCCGCCCCTGAAATCAGGTCTGTGAACCGATTCGACCGGGAGGCATTTTCCCAAATAATTTCATCCAGCTTCCCGTCAATGGCGAGAGTGTCGGAGATTTTATAGGCGGTATAATGCGGAACATCTTGCTCCCTGCACCGGTCTTGCTTGTGATAATTGGATTGGCTATGGACGGTCGGGAGAATAAACGTGAAGACTAAAGCAATTGAAATCAACGCAGTTTTTATCATGCCGGAAATTATGATCTTAATTTTTCAAATATAGTTAGTAACACTTAGATTCAAAGATTTCCCCTCGGCCCGGGTTTGTGTCCGTAATGAATGAGGCACTTACCCCGCACCCGTATCGTTTCCGTGGGGAGGTGTGATAGCTTTGTTACCTGTCGCCACGCAAAGAAACATCAATAAGAATGCGCGGACACTAATCGTAGCCTTAGCACCTTTACGTGATAGAATTTATGCAGCAGGCAGTTGTTTTTTTCTTCCCATCAACAACAGGAACGACGGCGGCATCACCAATTAAAATAAATTTACCATCTTGGAATTTCAAGATCATCTGTTGATGGCAGCGTTGGAAATTTCGCATGCGGTTACGCCCTTGTTGGTATTTTCTTCTCACCAACAGCACGAACAACAGTGAAATCGAAATCATAATAAAATTCCACAGTGTAAATTCATCTGCTTTTTGTGTCCTGTATAGCTATTCTGACAAAAGCAATCAATCCTAATCCAAATAATTTTGTTACCTTAATAATCCCTGCGGCAGATTATTCACCATCAATCCATATGTTATGTGTCAAAATCACGGAGTCGCTTATATCAAACCCGGTGAGGTTGAAATTCAGCCAATCGATTATCCCAAACTCGCAATCGGCGACAGGAAATGCGAGCACGGTGTTATTCTTAAAATTGTGTCTACCAATATTTGTGGCAGCGACCAGCACATGGTCCGCGGACGTACAACGGCACCCTCGGGCCTGATACTCGGCCATGAAATCACGGGTGTGGTGTTAGAAGCAGGGCGTGATGTGGAATTCATCAAAGTAGGGGACCTGGTGTCTGTTCCTTTTAATATCGCCTGTGGAAGATGCAGAAATTGTAAAGCCGGGCAAACAGGGATTTGCCTGAATGTAAACCCTTCACGTCCCGGTGCGGCGTATGGATATGTGGATATGGGAGGATGGGTTGGAGGCCAGGCAGAATATGTAATGGTTCCTTATGCAGATTTTAACCTTTTGAAATTTCCCGATAAGGACCAGGCCATGGCCAAGATCAAAGACCTCACGCTGCTTTCCGATATTTTTCCAACAGGTTATCATGGAGCGGTTTCAGCAGGTGTAGGACCAGGTTCGACAGTGTATGTAGCAGGAGCAGGTCCAGTGGGGCTTGCCTGCGCGGCTTCCTGTCATTTGCTTGGGGCGGCGGTGGTGATCGTTGGAGATATGATCACGGAGAGACTCGAACAGGCAAAAAGCTTTGGCTGCGAAGTGATTGATCTTCGCAAAGAGGTTCCTTTAGAACAAGCCATCGCTGCCATTCTAGGAGTGCCGGAAGTGGACAGCTTTGTGGATTGCGTAGGATTCGAAGCAAGAGGACATGGTAATAATGCGTCCCTGGAACAACCAGCCACGGTATTAAATACTGCCATGGCGGTAACCAGGGCTGGTGGAGCTATTGGAATTCCGGGGCTTTATGTTACAGGAGATCCCGGTGCCGCTGATGCAGCAGCAAAGGAAGGAAGCCTCAGCATACGTATTGGCCTGGGTTGGGCAAGATCACATTCCTTTTATACCGGTCAGTGTCCTGTTATGAAATATCACCGGCAATTGATGAATGCCATCCTGTATGATAAAATCCAGATTGCAAAAGCGGTGAATGTGACCGTGATCAGCCTGAAGGAGGCTCCAAAAGGATACCAGGATTTCGATAAAGGAGCCGCGAAAAAATTTGTGATCGATCCGCATGGAATGATCATGAATTGAGCAAGGAATTTTTACACCGTTGGTGTTTTCTTCTCACCAACAACACGAACAGCAATAATACCCAAAAAATAAAATGAGTTTACCATCTTGGAATTTCAAGGTCATCTTTAGATGGTAGCTTTGGAAATTTCGCATGCGGCTCCCGCTGGTACCAGAATGCAACAGAAGAGATATCCGATTTTTGCGGGTAATACCTCCAGTCGTGCCGCCAGCCAAGGTCCTGTATAGTAATGCGCAGGTCTTTTTCAAAACGGATGGGATCCATGATATGCCAGCGATACATGCCAAAAGCCTGTTGTGATTTATAAAGACCATCCGGCCTTATAACCTGGTGCAGTCCAGCGTACGCGGTAGAAAATTCCTGGTATTGTTTTGTTTTACTGTTTTCAAAATTATAAGAACCGCAAAAATAATCTTCCGCGCCTGTACCATTAATGGTCGGATATTGCGTATCGCCATCCATAAAGAATTTTATTTCTCCTTCTCCCCACCACGCATTATTATTTACATTCCATGCCATGTAGCAACCTACATACTGGCCCTTGCCTTTTATATTATCTACCAGTGTATGCAGGGAGCCTGTAGTAGGATTGGATCTTCTGAATTGGGCATGCAAATAAGCTTCGTCCTCTCCGACATCTGTCAGTGTATAATCCACCTGGTAATAAAGGCGCATAGATTCCCTGTGATTAAGGTTCTCCATGGTGATCTTACATTTTTTCCGGAACGGCATTTTCCAGTAACAGTTAAAAGCGCTGCCGGGATTCACCGTGACGGCCAATGAATTTAACGGAGCATACTCATTAAAAGCCATTCCAAAAAAATCGCCTACCGGCACTTCAACAGAAGGCTCCTTCTCATCATCCCAGTAAAAACGAAGAATAGAAAAACGCCAGTTGCCGGTTGGTGTCATCCAGATATGCTGGATAGCGCCAGGTCCTTCTATTTCCGCTATCGTTATCGTTTCACCGCTCAGTATTTCTATAAAAGGATTTACTTTCCATCCTTTGCCAAGATCTTTTGCCGCATACCAGGCATTAGCTACGTTTCTTTTGCCACTGTCCAATGATGGGTCGGCCATACCACCTTTGCCTTTTGCACCGGTAAAATTTTCAGGACTAATGGATCTTGTTTTAGCATCCGATAAACGTGATAAGTTACCGAGGTTCATATCCAGTCCGTTAAATGCCGGTGCCTGCTGGCTATATACACAGGTGTATAGCAGAAAAGACAAAGCAAAGATTGTATTTCTCATGGCTATATCGTTTGTTATTGGTGATTGAAGTTAATTATTGATTGAATAAAAAATGTAAGTTTTTATTTTAGTTGGACCAGTAAATGGCAAATTTCAAAGTCATATTATCCTTCTCTTTTCTTCGTATCCCTAATAAAAAATATCACTCCCCGATATTATTTTTCAATTGCATTTAAGGTGAATGGCTATAAATGGTAAAGTTTAATATAAGAATTCATTGTTAATTGACGAAAACTACGGGTTAATTAATATTTTGATGTACTGGCTTAGAGGTTGTTGCCTTACCAGGGTTTAGCTATGTTTTTGAACCACATAGAATCATAGACACATAGATATAACACATAGACGAATGCGAGTAACTAAAAAATATTTAACTGAACTTACTTACCAGGTGATAGGTTGTGCGATAGAAGTGCACAAACATCCGGGTCACGGTTTATTGGAAAGTGTTTATGAAAAATGTTTTTTGCGGGAGTTGAACTTACGTGGCTTAGCGAATAAAAGCCAGATTTGGGTACCCCTGGAATACAAAGGCCTGCTTCTTGACACAGAATTGAGATTGGATGTGTTAGTCGAAGATCTGCTCTGTGTAGAATTGAAAGCCCAGGAAGGTTTATTGCCAATCCATGACGCAATCCTGCTCTCTTATATGCAAATGCTACAGAAGTCAAAGGGTATTCTTATAAATTTTCATTGTGTAAATATTTTTAAAGAAGGACAGAAAACGCTTGTAAACAATCTGTTTTCTCTATTGCCGGAAGAATAATAAAACTATGTGATAGCCTATGTATCTATGTGCCTATTGTGGTTCATTACCTTCAAATTTATTTATGCAGCACATCAAAATATTAATTAGCCAGGCTACGGAACCTGTGTTACTTTCATTTTTTGTAAATTACAATCACATAAAAACCCGGATCATGGTTTTAACTATAAATGGTGTAAAACACGAAGTAACGGTCGATCCTGATACCGATTTATTGACCGTACTGCGTGATGGACTCGGTTTAACCGGCAGTAAATATGGCTGCGGTGAAGGAGCTTGCGGCGCCTGCATGGTGCTGGTAAACGGCAACCCCTCACCATCCTGTATTACTTCAGTCAATGCAGTGGCCGGCAAAGAGGTCACCACCATTGAAGGTCTCGAAATAAATGGAAAACTTCATGCTGTACAAGAAGCGTTTTTAAAGACAGACGCCTTTCAATGTTCCTATTGTGCTTCAGGGATGATCATGTCCGCCGTGGCATTGCTGAAGAACAACCCTTCACCTTCTGAAGATGCCATTATAAAAGCCATGGACCGGAATATCTGCCGTTGCGGAACCTATCCCTATATTATCAAAGCCATTCAACTGGCTTCCAAATCTTAAATAACTCACGATGGAAAATCCGGATTATACAGCTCATCCGTTTGAGCCCACCAATAACGAACTTCCGCCTGCACCGCGTTTTCAGTTTGCCCTGGACAGACGTAAATTTCTTCAACTCACCGGCGGCGGTTTGGTCGTTGCCTTTGTATTCCAGGATATCTTTTCAGACCAGAAAAAAACATTATTACACGGAAGTTCCGCGGATCCTGTAAACCGAGTCGACGCATGGATACACATTGGCGAAGACGGAAAAGTAACCGTGTACACCGGTAAAGTGGAAGTAGGACAGAACATACGGACATCATTATCTCAATTGGTCGCGGAAGAACTGATGGTGGCTCTCTCATCTGTTACTATGATCATGGGCGACACGGACCTGGTGCCTTACGATAGAGGCACTTATGGAAGCCTCACCACTCCACAAATGGGTCCGCAATTACGCAAAGCTGCCGCGACGGCCCGGGAAGCTATGATAGAAATGGCAGCGAAAAACTGGAACACTCCGACCACCAATTTAAAAGCAGAGAACGGGATGATCATCGATAAGGCTGCCAATAAAAAAATAGGTTTTGGTGAATTGACAAAGGGTCAGCAACTGCTGATGCCCGTTTCAGAAAAAGTGCAGTTGATCGCGGCAAAGGATTGGAAGGTGGCAGGAAAAACGGTGCCCAGAATAAATGAACGGACTTTTATCACCGGTAAACATGTCTATGTCTCGGATTTGAAATTGCCGGGCATGCTCTATGGTAAAGTGCTGCGGGCCCCGTCCTACGGGGCAAAATTGCTCGAAGCGGATACTACAAAAGCAAGCAGTATACCGGGTGTAACGGTAGTAAAGGATGGAAATTTTGTTGGCGTAACAGCACCGGATGTAAAAACCGCGGCAAAAGCATTGCAGTCCATTAACGCCAAATGGGAGGAACGTACCGGGCAACCATCCAACGAAAACATATTTGACTGGCTGGTAAAAAATGCTTCGGGTCCCGACGGCGGCAGAAATTCGGATAACTCAAAAGGAGATATCGAACGTGGTTTAACCGAAGCTGACTTCAAACATTCCAAAACATATAACATCCATTATATAGCACATGTACCACTGGAGCCAAGAGCGGCGGTAGCAGAGTGGATCGATGGAAAACTGACTGTCTGGGCCGGTACGCAGCGTCCCTTTGGTGTTCAGCAGGAACTGACCGAAGTTTTTAAACTGAATAAAGAAAAAGTGCGGGTAATAATGCCTGATACCGGATCGGGGTATGGAGGAAAGCACACAGGTGAAGCAGCCATTGAAGCCGCACGTCTTGCCAGGGAAGTAAAGAAACCGGTTAAACTGGTCTGGTCAAGAGAAGAAGAATTTGTCTGGGCTTATTTCAGACCGGGTGGCGTTATTGAAGTAAGCGCCGGTGTTAATAGAGATGGCACCATCACCGGTTGGAAATTTATTAACTACAATTCCGGTGGCGCCGGTCTCGATACGGAATATAAGATCAGTAACAAACAAATAGCGCATCATCCTTCTGATACGCCATTAAAACAAGGCTCCTACCGTGCACTGGCGTCAACAGCGAATGTTTTTGCACGGGAATGTCATATGACTGACCTGGCAAGATTGATTAAAATGGACCAGCTTGCTTTCCGGGTAAGAAATTTAGAAGACGAACGTTTTATCGCGGTGCTGCAAAACGCCGCAAAAGCTTTTGGCTGGAAGGGTTCCAAAACCCGCGGGCATGGATACGGAATAGCAGGAGGTTTTGTAAAAGGCGGTTATGTGGGTTGTTGCGCAGAAGTAATGATCAATAGTGATAAGGAAGTAAAGGTGGTTCGCATCACGCAGGCATTTGATTGCGGCGCTATCGTTCATCCGAAACACCTGGAAAACCAGGCGATGGGTTCCATTGTGCAGGGCCTTGGCGGCGCTTTATTTGAAGCGATTCATTTTGCCAATGGCAAAATCCTTAACCCGGGTCTTTCCGCTTACAGGGTTCCGCGCTTTAGTGATATGCCAAAAATTGAAATCGTTTTAATGGACAGGAAAGACCAGCCATCCGCTGGTGCAGGCGAAGCATGTATCGTTGGTATTGCTCCTGCTATCCGCAACGCCATCGTAGATGCCACAGGTATTGCATTGAATACTTTGCCCATGTTACCAAACGGAGTGTTGACCTGAATTTAGTCAGTAATCTTAAATATCCATACCTCAGTAAGCTCAGCAAAATTTTCAGTAGTGTATCATCCGATATGTATCGGATTTGAATTTTCGGTGTTCCATAGCTGTCTTATACTACTACATATAAGCCACGGATACACGGATGAAAAAATTATCCGTGCATCCGTGGCATAAACTTTTTCAAACCCGATAGCTATCGGGTGATACATTACCAAATTTTCAGTTCCCGGTTTTATTCTTTGCCTTTGTTGGTTTTTTCTTTTCGGTCCTTGCGGGTGTTCTCCTAAGCCGTTGTTGCTGTTTTCTCTCATCAAAAACAGGAACGGAGGTCTATCAAATATTGTAGCTTTACCAATCTTTAATAAAATAGATCATGCCGGTACCATTTAAGATCGCCATTACAAAAGAGATTATTGCACATTGCAAAAATTGTGGAACGGGCAATGAGGCTGATCGGATTGAAAATAATTGTGCCATCGCCGTTGCCCTGGTAAACATTTTTCCAAACGTGTACGTTACCAATCACTGCATTTTCCCATTTGGCATTGACGGAGCTAAAGAGAAAGATATAAAAATACCGTTGCCGCATATAGCACAACAATTCATTAAATTATTTGACGGGTTTCGTCTTTCGCCAAAATTGCGGTTACTGCTTCCGGAATTTGAATTCACCATTGACATCCCTGACGAAGCCATTGAGCCAATCAATATCGACGAAGTGAGAGGATTATTTGAAGCAAGTAATGATAAAGAAAGATTCATTACCCACCATCATCATTCGCGCCAGCTCGTTTGAAATTTACTCTTTTAGATTCAGCACCACCTTCGCATTTTTCTCTTCGGTAGATGAGATATACACCCTGTAGCGTTTGTTGACAGCGGTGATGATCATTACCGATGTATTGGGTGGAATAGAACCCAGGTTTTCCGCCACCATCACCAACTCATGGTATGGGTTTTCCGCATTCACCGCTATGCGAAACGTTATTGGCTTTTGAGAAAGCCTGGCCTGGGATACCAGCAGCACATTGTTGTGATAAATACTGACCGTGTCACCATCTATTTCGCCATTGTCATACAGGTCAAGCCTGATCTCGCCGGCTTCTGTTTCAAATTGTCTGATCAATGAATTCGTTCGTGTGACCAGTAACGGAGGCGCTGGCGGAAAAATGGGTCTGTCCGTTGTTATCGCAGTGATTGTTGGTGTCTTGACTCCTGCCTCAATTTCCGGCCTTGCCGTTATAGTTGGCTGCCTTACTTTATTCGGCGCTTGTTTTACTGTCGCTGCTGGCTTTTTTACTGTGTTCGTTTTTTTAGGCGTAACCGAAGATACCGGTGGTAGTATACGTTCACGGATCGTAATATCATCTAATGCAAAATCGTTTCCACAGCCTCCCGGGGAATTGTTGACCATAATAAGCTTTAATGATGTTTCCGCCGTAGGCGTCGCGAAAATGGCGCGGTATTGTTTCCAGCCGGGTGTATGTCGCCGGGCCACTTCACCGGTGGCAAACTGCGCTATGGTTTTCCCTTGCTGTGTCTGAAGTAGTATGGTGATATTGGGTAGCAACGGATAAGGGCATTTGTCGGTGATCCTGCACACATTCATCATCCATACGGAAAACTCATAGGTGGTGCTGCCTTTTAAGCCACTCAATTCTGTACGGAAAAAACTGCCCTCGTTATACGATGAATTCACCAGCATGAAGTTGCCGTCTGCATCGCCGGGTGTATGGTCTTGCGCTAGTGTAAACCAATCTCCGCGAAAACAATTGCTTGTATAGGATGTATAGGTATAATGACCATCCGTGGGACAGGAACCTCTCACCCTTTGGTAATGGTAAGGCGTCACCGTATTCACATCGCGGACCATTCCCGCCCCGAAATCGATCTCGATCACAGGTTCCATAAACGTCCAGGCACCAATTTGAGCTTGCGCCTGGAAGGCGGAATAAAACAACAATATAAAAAGATGCGACTTTTTCAACCCTTCCAATTCTTGTACCAGTAATTTACTGAAATTTTGTTTTTGTTGAGGTTAAGAATGTATGAATGGTGCATTTTAAATTTCGCATGTACTGCATATGTCTGCCCCCATCCCCTAAAGGGGGGCGACGGTCTTAAAGTTTGATATTCCCCTTCCGGGGATAGGGCATAAATGAAAATTTGAAATGCATCCTGTATGAATGGCTGTGACAATATAAATACAGCCGGTCCGTTATCCTTTTATAAATCCATTCCTATGCAATATTTCAACCCACCGGGACATTGCAGGAATTGCAGTGCTGCCATAAGTCAACATGTAATATCCGATTCGACCACCACCTTCGGTCACCCGCTTTGTATCACCTGCCAGCAGGATGTTGGTAATAAATTCAACTACAGTACGAAAGAAACGATCAATCTCTATTTCTCCTTGAGAGAACGGGGAGTGCCCGCCGAATTAGAAAAATTTGATGGTTATAAAACTACTGACATCGCGGTAGTAGAGGCCCGGGTGAATATAGAAGTAGACAGGCCGCAGGATGTTAACAACGCCGACCAGGCATTTGCCGATCTGCAGCGCACTTTTTACTCTTTTAAGAAAGGCTTCCTGACGTTGCATATACCTGATGTACTGATAAAACAAAATCTTAACCAGACAGCTGATTATGTAACGGAGTTTTTGAATGAGACGTTTTTTAGATTGCGAATTTGACTGTATAATATTAATTGAATGGTGTATTTAAAAACTATCAGCTGTTAAGTGATTCACGCAAGGCCTAAGAACATTTCCTCAATATTTTGAAGCCTCCTCAATTCGGGCTGTTCCTGAGTAGAAACACCAACGGTGGCGTAAATTGAATTAGTTCCTAAAAACAATACCTCCTCACGGGTTCATGTCCTTAATAAGTTCGGTCGCCCCGTTGCGTGGCTCACAAAAAGGAACAGTAACGAAGTAAATGATGCGTGGAGACACGCATCATGGCGTTAGTATCTTCGTGCAAAAGAATTTTTATTTCATTGTTTGCGTTTATTCTCACTAACAAAACGACCGCCAGTGAAACCAAAATCAAAACAATCACCAAAACATATAAAGTTTAAACCCGCAATCGGTTAAACCCAGGTTATCACTTGAGCCTGTCATCACCCACCTCCCACCTTTCATCACATAATCCTTCCCCCGGCTAATAAATTCGCTAACCTTATAGCGCAATTCCCAAACCATCAGCAAAACAAAACCCATGCAAAGGTTTTTACTTCCTGCTCTTTTGTTTTCAATTTTATTCGCCCTTCCGGGGTTTATTTTTGCACAAAACAAATTAAAGTTATCAGGAACGGTTTCAGATAGTACTAAACAGCTGTCCCTGGTAACGGTCCGCATTTTTAAAAAGATCAACCAGCCTCCTTTACAGACAACTTTGTCAAAAGAAAACGGCGGATTTCAACTCAATAAACCGGATACAGGCAATTATATACTCAGCTTCACGCATACCGGCTTTGCCGAAAAACAAATTACCATTGCCGTAGCGCCTTCCACCGGTGATATGCAGATCAATGCCGTACAATTATCCAAAGCTACCGGAATGCTCAAAGAAGTAACGGTAACCGCCCAGCGGCCGATGGTGGAACAGTCGGATGATAAGATCGTGTTTAACGTGGAAGATGATCCCACCAACAAAACAGAGACCGCCATCGATATCCTGCGCAAGACGCCCTTTGTCACCGTCGATGGCGAAGACAATATAAAAGTGAATGGCAAATCCAATTTTAAAGTGCTGCTCAATAACCGGGAAACTTCCATGTTCGCCCGCAACATCAAAGAAGCACTGAGAGGATTTCCCGGCGCCATCATTTCAAAGATAGAAGTGATCACCACCCCTTCCGCCAAATACGATGGCGAAGGGATCGGCGGCGTCATGAATATCATTACGAAGAAAAAAGTAGTCGGTTATAATGGTAGCCTTTCTACTTTCTCCAGGACCAGTGACAAGCTCAATAACTTCAATGTGAACGGAAACGCCAAACTGGGCAAGCTTGGCCTCAGCGTTTTCCTCAACAAAGGTTTTACCGACCCGGTCTTATTGTACAATACCAATACCACCATCCCCACGGTTAAAAATATTTATTCGAAACGTGTATTGGACGGCAACCAGTACAGCAATTCCGGCTGGAGTTTTGGCAATGCTGAACTAAGCTGGGAACTGGATACGCTCAACACGATCAGTGTATACACCAACATTGATAGCTGGAACAATAAAACCGTAAGCGACCAAAGCATCAACACCGATTTCGTGACGACGCCATCCACTATAAGTTTTTATAAACTGACCAACAAAACGAACAATCCGGGTGTGAATGTAGGCAGCGACTATATCAGACATTTTAAAAAGAATAAAGAACGAGAATTCAGTCTTCGTTTCCTCGGCGAGTTTGGTAAGAATGAAGCGGAGCTAAACAGTTTCCAGGATAATCCCGGCACCGACCGCTTCTTAATTAATAACAGCTATGCTATCAATAATCAATATACCCTGCAGGCCGATAACAGCATACCATTAAAAAAAGGTAAGCTGGAAGGAGGTGTGAAAGCGATCCTGCGCCGGGCCAGCTCCGATTTTCAAAGCCTGATCAAATACGATGCGACGGAAGATTATGAAACCAATAAAGCCAACACCGATTATTTCAACTACAAACAGGATGTGATCAGCGTGTATAGTATGTATAGCCTGCGGATAAAGAAAAACAGTTTTCGCATTGGCGCCCGGGTAGAATATACCAGTGTCGATGGCGACTTCATCGCCTCTAATACAAAGGTGACGAACAACTATGCTAATTTTCTTCCCAACCTCCAATATTCCACCCGGATGACCGATGTTACTACATTAGTATTTGCCTATACCAAAAGATTACAGCGTCCCTATATCTACGATCTCAATCCTTTTGTATATAATAATGATTCATTAAATATATCCTTCGGCAACCCCGACCTCGGCCCACAAACCTCGCATGCACTGAGTGCCCAATATCGTTATGGCAAGGGAAATACTTTCGCAGGGATCATCATTGAAGGAAGTTATAGTGGCAATAAGATATTGCAATACGCCTCCTTTGATCCGCAAACCGGTGTTACGAAAATCACCAGCCTGAATATCGGCAAGGAATACCAATCGAGCCTGAGTGTTAATTTCAGTATGAAGATCACACCCAAATGGAGTGTCAATATCGACGGTTCTCTCCGTTATAGCACGGTCACTAATAACGCCGATCCATCGCAATCCAACACCGGGTTTGGATCTAATTTTAATTTTCAGACCGGTTACAGGTTCAGTAAAAAATTCTTTGTGAGCACTTACCTTGGTCTGTGGCAGGAACCGCAAACCATTCAAACTACCTACCCGTTCAACACCTGGCACAACGTGGCATTCAACTACAAAATATTTAAAGAGAAGATCAATATTTCCCTGCGGGCCGTGAACTACATGGAAAAGAACCGCCGATTCAAAACGATCACCGAAGACAAGAATTTTTACAATACCAATTTCAACACACAACCCCGGCGTGCCGCGGTAGTAGCACTGACATGGAACTTTGGAAAGCTCACAGAAAATGTGTCGAAGAAGAAAGGAGTGAATAATGATGATATTCTTACCAAACCTGCAGCACCTGGTAATTAGGGTCTGCTGAAAAAGTAAAAAATATGACCATATCTAAAGCTTCTCCCGAATGACCTTAGTAGAAAATTGTATCAACCAATATTTCTCAACCTTATTACTTTCTGGGGCCGGACGAAAACGGAATAAGATAATAAGGTAGCCTCGGGTCCTGGTTGATTTTATATAAGGTGTAGGAGCAAGGGGGAATTTAAAAGATGGTTTGGAAAGCTCGCAGAAACTTAAAGCACCCGGATCAAAAAAAGAGTGCTACAAATTCTCCATAATATCCCGGTAAGCCCTGCCAATAGGAATTGAGACCCCGTTAACCTCCACCATTTCGGCCGTGTAAGACTCGATCTTGCTGATGGAAACGATAAAAGAACGGTGTATCCTTTTGAAAAGATGGCCGGGTAATAATTCCTCTATTTCATGGGTACTCATTTTTGAAATGTACTCTTTTTTGGTAGTGATGATCCTGATATATTCCCGTTGGCTTTCAATATATACGATCTCCGAAAAAAGAATTTTCATTTTCTTTTTTTGAACGTTTAGAAATAAATGATCTTTCAGCTCCTTGCTTTCTCCCGGTTTAGGTTTGCCGCTTTCTGAAGCTTTCACCTTAGTTACCGCTACTAAAAAACGTTCAAACTCAAATGGCTTCAACAGGTAATCCGTAACATTTAATTCAAACCCCTCCACAGCGTATTGATGATAAGCGGTGGTAATAATGACGGCGGGCGGATGAGTAAGGGTTTTTAAAAACGCCATCCCTTTTAATTTAGGCAAATGAATATCCAGGAAAATAAGGTCGGTCGTATTACTCCGCAGGTAGTCAGTGGCAAGGATAGCATCTTTAAAAGTTCCCTGTAGTTGCAGGAACGGAACCTGTGAAATATAATCCGCTAATATTTTTACGGCCAATGGTTCATCTTCAATAATGATGCATTTAATATCAGACATGGCTGGCAAGATTAATTTTTAATTGAGTGGTAAACACCCCGTCGCTTTGTTGAAGAGATAATTGGTAGTCGGTATAGAGCAATTCGAGTTGTCGTCTTAGATTAGAAAGACCGATATTTTCCTTTCCATTTCCTTCCCGGAGGGTTTCCACGGAATTTTTCACCATAAAGGTCAACTGCCTTTGTTTGACCGAAAGATGAATATCGACAAAAGGCTGATGCCGGGTTTCTGAAACACCATGTTTGAAAGCATTTTCGACCAGTGGTATCAGCAACAGCGGAGGTAAAGCTTGTTTCATTTCTTCAATGTCATAGTTAAAGTTGACACGCAACGAATCATCGTACCGCAATCTTTCAAGGGATATATAATCACTGATGATCTTCAATTCCTGTTCAATGGCGATATAGGCCCCGCCAGTTTCATACAGCATATAACGCAGTATTTTAGACAGCCGCAAAATGGATTCCGGGGCCAGGTCAGACTTATCCCTTGCCAGTGAATAGATGTTGTTCAACGTATTGAACAAAAAATGCGGGTTAGTTTGTGACTTGAGATAGTTTAGCTCAGCCGCCTGTTTTTCAATGAGTAGTTTTTGTGTCGCCTGTTTTAATTTAATATAGTTATAGATATGCCTGACAATACCAAAAAAGAAAACAGAACCCACACTGTATCCAAAACCGTAGGTGACGCCATCATCGACCGTCGCAAAGGTCGTTAGCGGCGTATAGATATGCAACTGAATACCGAATAACCTCCAGGCATATAATCCGTATGAGTAAAACATCAAATGGATCCATAAAAGAAAAATTCCCAATACGATATTGTAAAAGATGCTTTTTCTTTTTTTCAGTACAAAAGGCAGGGTGTATTCAAAAAGTATAAAATTGAGGACCAAAACGTAACCGGCCCGCCAAACGTTATTGAAAAATCTTTCAGGGAAAAAAGTATCGGTTTCAGATACCAGGGCGCCAAAAAGCCAAAGCGCTAAATAGGCCAGCGCGATCCAGGTATAAAACATAAACCGCTTTCTGTTGATTGATTTCTTCATGTTACTAACAATGGATAAATATCGTCAAATCTTTCCCTTTGGATATTATTGTCTACAGAACCAGGTTTTTAGTACATGAGTTACAGGAAAAAGTCAATCAACAAAAATTAAAGGCCGGTATTTCTTGATTTAAAATATCCATGTCTTTCTGTCCTTATCAGGGCGTAATTGGCCCAGGCAGGTTGTTTGTTTACCATGATCCCCTGTTCATTGACCATGGCTTTACCGGCTTTCTTAAATCATCTATTCTTGTACCTGAATGCGTAAATACAAAGAACAAATCAATTTAACCGCTGGTCTCAAACAAAAAAAAATCAAATCTACAATTATGAAACAGGTTATTCTTTCAACTGCGATCTTTCTCATTTCAATAATTGCGACTCCCCAGCTGAATATTCAGACCAGGTTGGTCAATTATGAAGCCGCCAACTGGAAAACATGGTTGCTTGATGATGCTCACCAAATAGTGATAAAAGCATCTTCCTCTCCTGCTCAAACAAAAGCTGAATTGGCATTGATCAAACAGCGGATCGCTAAACTTGATGAAAAGAAATTGGCCGAAATAAAGTACTGGGATGCCGGGGCGCCTGCTTATCGCTGGAACCAGGTTGCTCCCGGATTGATCTCGCCGCAACGATTTGATATAATGCTCCGCATCCCAACAGCGTGGATGAACATCGCGATCTATGATGCGACCATATTAGCCTGCAAAGAAAATATCAAATATAAAAGGAAGCGGCCGGAGGATTCCGATCCCTTGCTACAACCTGTCATCAATGCTCCGCTCACCTACTCCTATCCATGTGAACATTCTGTAACGGCAGCGGCGGCGGCCACGGTGCTTGCGTATTTTTTTCCTGACAAAGCCGATTCAATTGTACAACTGGCACAGGCAGCTTCACAATCACGGATCGATGCCGGTGTACAATTTCCTAGTGATGTAGAGGCAGGTTGGAAATTGGGCGAACAGGTCGCTAAACAAATTATAGAAAAAGCAAAGAACGACGGCTCAGCTACCGTTTATAAGGGTGACGTAAATAAGGATCCAAAAAAATGGACAGGTGATTTCGCGATGGGTATTAACGTGCCTTCCTTTTCACCCATCGTCATGCACAGCGCTGATCAGTTCCGGCCACCGGCGCCCCCCGATTTTGAAACTGAGATGAATGAGTTGAAAAATTCAAAACCAAATTTTACCACGACCTCGCTCGCCTATTACTGGGCCAATAACGGTGGGTTTGACTATTGGTCAGATGTAGCAGGTCAGAAAATGTTTGAATATCGTATGACTGACGATGCGCCGGGTGTTGCACGTATCTACACTATATTGCATACGGCCTTTCATGAAGCTATCATTGCGATCTTTGATGCGAAATATAGCTATTGGGGAATAAGACCATCGCAATACGACAGCACCTTTAAGCCTCTTCTATCACCACCACCCTTTCCGGGCTATCCGTCAGGTCATGCCACTGGTTCTTCCACCACCGCCACTGTACTGGAATACTTTTTTCCCGCCGATGCCAAATATTTTCAAAAGCTGGCTAAAGATTGTGCCGATTCAAGGTTTCATGCAGGCATTCATTTTCGAACGGATAATGAAATGGGATTACTAATGGGAAAACAGATAGGGAATTATGTTGTTGAAAAGTGGATGAAGAAATAAATACTTTTAACTGATTTCTCATCAGGTGAAGGTTATTGCAAAGACCAGTGCAGGTTTGGTAATTATGGAAAATAAAACAGGGGCTGTCGCAAACGACACATTTGTGAATTACGACGGGAAGACGGGATCCCGGTAGCTATCGGGATTGATTTTCAATTTATGATTTCTTCCCACCTTCCGTCTTTCGCCCGGCGGCAATTAGGGTCTATATAT
>JANOCH010000749.1:0-8579 GCA_031412015.1 Chitinophagaceae bacterium | reverse complement strand
AAGAAAAAGAAAAACTGGAAACATATATGCGCTCGGGTGTGCCAGCTGAAATAAGACAGGATTGTGAATTCTTTTACTACCCGGGAAAAATGGCCATCCAGGAGCTTTCATGGACAGACAGGTTCATGCTGAAGATGGGCGCAAGGCTAACCAAAGATCCTGCGGCAAAAAAAGCCATGCTGACCGACTATAACCAGGTAAAACAAGAAAACATCAGCAGCCTCGTTACTACAGTGAAAAATTTTCGCACAGCAAAAAAAGACAGCCTTCAACCAGCATAGACCCACGCAGCAAAATTATTTCCCTGATAACCTGTCCAACGTATTTTACAAAGGAACCACCATTCCTTAGTTGATACTTTATTATATTTACGTTATTACTCATTGACACAAAACACTGATGCTCGGACAGGAACACATGACCTCGCTTTTTGAAAATGCAACCGAAGGCATAATACTTACTGGGAGCCATGGCAAAATCGTATTGGTAAACCCCGCTACCGAAAGGATATTCGGTTACAGCAACCGTGAGCTTATTGGTCAACCCATTGAGATCATGATCCCCGATCAGTTCAAACCTCATCACCATTCATTACGGGACGGCTTTTATCATAAACCCTCCAACCGGGTAATGGGCCAGGGAAGGGATCTATATGGAAGAAAAAAAGACGGCGGGAATATTCCTGTCGAAGTCAGTTTAAGTCATTATACTAAAGACGATGAGCTTTTTGTCATTGCTTTCATCGTGGATATCACCCGCCGGAAAGAGATCGAACAAAACATGCTGGAACAACAAAAGCAATTGGAAAAAGTTAGCAATGAAATCAGGAAGCTGAATGCAGACCTCGAAGTAAAAGTGGAAGAACGGACGATGATATTAAAAGAAGCTCTGCAAAGACTGGAACAATCCCAAACCGAACTAAGTGAAGCCCTGGATAAAGAAAAACAACTGAACGAAATTAAGAGCCGGTTTGTCTCCATGGCATCACATGAATTCCGGACACCGCTGAGTACCGTTTTATCTTCGGCTTCCCTGCTGGAAAAATATAAAGCAACCGAAGAACAGGCCAAGCGGAGCCGTCATATTGATAAGATCAAAAACTCCGTCCGCCACTTAAATGATATACTCGAAGATTTCCTTTCACTGGGCAAACTGGATGAAGGAAAAGTAGAGAATCATGCTTGCGAATTTGATTTGCAGGACTTCATCCGTGATACAATCGACGAAATGAAGGGACTATTAAAAGATAAACAGCAGTTTGAACTTGATTATGATGGACCGCTGATTATTTTTTCGGACAGGAAATTGCTTAAAAATATTTTGATTAATTTGATCGCCAATGCCATTAAATTTTCAGATGAAGAAAGTAAAATATGGATCAGGACAATAACCAATGATGAGAAAGCGGTTATTTCCATAACAGACGAAGGCATTGGCATTGCTGAGGAAGATCAGCAGCACCTGTTCTCCAGTTTTTTTCGAGGCGCCAACGCTACGAATATCCAGGGAACGGGCTTAGGATTGCATATTGTAAAAAGATATATCGACCTGATGGGTGGCTCCGTTCAATTGAAAAGCAAACTGGATGAAGGCACCACGATCATTTTGACCATTCCTGTAAAACAATAAGAATATGAAATCTGTTTTAGTCATTGAAGACAATACCGACATAAGGGAAAATACAGCGGAAATACTGGACATGGCTGGTTATAAAACCTTTGCCGCCGAAAACGGGAAAAAAGGAGTTGAGCTGGCCTTGAAAGAAAACCCCGATCTGATCGTTTGCGATATTATGATGCCCGAGCTGGATGGCTATGGTGTATTGCACCTGCTCCGCAAAAACCCTGAGACACAATCGACTCCTTTTATCTTCCTGACAGCTAAAACAGAACGCACCGATCTTCGCAAAGGAATGGAAATGGGAGCCGATGATTATATCACCAAACCGTTTGAAGATATTGAACTGCTGAATGCTATCGAAGTAAGATTAAAAAAAGCGGAAGTATTTGATCATAAATATTCCATGTCTCCCCAGGGTATCAGCCAATTCCTGAAAGATGTAAAAGATACGGGCATTCTTGATAAACTGGCCGAGCAATACAGCGTCGAGACCTACAACAAAAAACAAACGCTTTACCAGGAAGGAAAGCGGCCCCGCTTTTTATATTATTTGGTGAAAGGAAAAGTCAAAGCCACCCGCATGCATGAGGATGGCAAGGAATATATTACCGATATTTTCAGCGAAGGTGATTTTATGGGTTATCCCGCCCTGATAGAAGAGAAAAATTATGATGATAATGCGGTGATACTGGAAGAAGCCGACATCATGCAAATACCGAAGGAAGATTTTATACAAATGATCTATGGCGACATCAACGTTGCCGCCAAGTTTATCCGCATCATTACGCAAAATGTAAAGGAAAAAGAAGAAAGATTGCTTAACCTGGCCTACAGCTCACTAAGAAAAAGAGTGGCGAAGGCATTAGTAGATATTCATGGCAAATACAATACAGACGGCGGCAGCAAACCACTTGAAATATCAAGGGAAGATATTGCGCATTATATCGGCACAGCTACCGAATCACTGATCAGGACCTTAAGTGATTTCAAAGCGGAAAAATTAATCGTGATAAAAGAAGGTAAAATTGCTATTTCGGATATCGACAAACTGAAAAATCTTCTTTATTAATCGTACTCCAATCCACTTTCAGGCAGAATTTTAGTTGCGGGGGTTGATAATTCCCGGCCATGTTCATTTTGCTGTCCTAAGGTCCAGCTATCCGTCATCGTCGTTTCAAGCCAAAGCGTTCCCGATTTCCTGGAAACCTGGACGACCATTCCGAACCTGTCATAAAATGATTTTTCCAACTGCCCTACCGTCATCGAATCAGTTATCTCCATAACACCTTCCCTTCCATTTCCCGCATTATTCAGTAATATAGTTTTTACCAGCTTTTGTTTTATCACAGAGCCGAGCCTCACGCTTGACTTTTTATAAAAATCCAATTTTAGAAAGGGATAAAGTTCGCTAAAATTATCCTGCACTTCGGCAATGGTCTTATTCTTGCTGATCTCTATTGTCATGATTGTAGTTCTTTAAATCAAAAATATTATGGCAGGCTGCCGATTTAAATGACATGGTAAGGGCCGGGATATGATTTTAGTCATTTACCGTCATCAAAATCTCAAACCAGTGACCTTCTAACAAAAATCAGTTGCCGGGCTAACACGGGTCATAAAATATGGCGGGATCCAACCTGATTTTTGTGTCTGAAAAAAAAATTATATGCAAACAATACAACACAGCTACAACCCGGCCTATTTACAAACTGCAAAAAAACAGTCATTATTGTCCCGCTTCACCACCTGGTGCAATGGGCAGGAAAAATATCGATTTGGCTGGCTGGCGATTACTTTAACACTTCACGGTTGTGTTCTTGCACCCATTACTGTGCTATCAATAGCTTTAGGTGGAAACAACTTTGTACTCTGGGGTATCGCCATCGGAGCTATAGCCATGCCGCTTGTAGTTAACCTGGCGGCCATGCCAACAAAGATCACGATCCCTGTTTTCTTTTTGAGTGTTCTTTTGGATGTAGTGGTAATAGTTAGTGCTCTTGCAGCCCTCGCATAGTGGGTATCGCAATTACCATTGATTCGCGAAAATAGTTTGAAATAATTCCTTGGAATTAGTAGTATAAAAGCAGAATAGCAGTTTATCAAACTTGAAGCTCCCCGGTTGGGGAGCTTCAAATTAAAACCGGTTAGGAAATATTACTACAGGTCAGTGATCGGCTTATATTTTGGCACCAATGATTTCATCACTGCCCAGGCTATTAAATAGGCTACCGCGCAAATGGTAAACATGATAGTGTAACCTGTTTCTATATGCCCAAGCGCTTTATAATGATCGAATAAGGCCCCACCCAATTTGGACATGATCACACCACCAATACCACCCGCCATTCCACCAATACCTACTACAGAGCCAACCGCTTTTTTGGGAAACATATCTGAAACAGTAGTAAAGATGTTTGCGCTCCAGGCCTGGTGAGCCGAAGCGCCGATGCCAATTAAAATCACCGGCAGCCAATAACTGATATGGGCCAGTGGCTGAGCCAATAAAACTACGAGTGGTATAAATGCAATGGTCAGCATTGCTTTCATTCTTCCGTCGTAAGCTTTATATCCTTTTTTAATGAAATACATCGGGAACCAGCCTCCGCCAATACTCCCCACCATGGCTATCGTATACAGAATTGCTAATGGCAGCATAACGGCTCTATCAACTATTCCATATTGTGCTTTTAAATAAGCGGGCAGCCAGAAAAGAAAGAACCACCACACCCCATCAGTCATAAACTTACCGAACGCAAACGCCCAGGTTTGCTTATAACCCAATAATTTGAGCCACGAAACTTTTTTTTCAGCACCGGCATTTTCAGTGGCAATTTCCTCTTCACCGGAAGAGATATACGCTAATTCAGCAGCGGACAATCTTTTTTGCCGCTCTGGTTTTTCATAATAAATCAACCAGAATATTAACCACAAAAAACCGATTATACCCATGATGATAAAAGCCCAATCCCAACCCCAGTTTTCCTGTATCCAGGGAACGGTAAGTGGTGCAAGTATGGCACCCACATTGGTACCGGAATTAAAAATACCCGTTGCAAAAGATCTCTCTTTTTTAGGAAAATATTCCGAGGTGGCTTTGATAGCCGCGGGAAAATTTCCAGCTTCTCCAAAGGCAAGTATCGCCCTTGAAAACATAAAGCCCATCACGGATATAGAAAAGCCTGCCATTCCAAACCAACCTAAAATAGCGGACATTGTTTCGCCAATTGGAATAGCCGCCGCATGAATGATCGCCGCCAACGACCAAATGACAATAGCCCATGCATACCCTTTTTTAGTACCGAGCTTATCAATAATTCTTCCGGCAAATAACATAGAGAGTGCATAGCCAAACTGGAACACCGCGGTAATATTTGCATAGTCTGTGTTTGTCCAACCGAACTTTTCAGCAAGATATGGCTGCAATAAACTTAGCACCTGCCGGTCTAAATAGTTTACTGTGGTGGCAAAAAATAAAAGAGCACAGATCGTCCACCTGTATTTTCCTATGGCTTGTTGCATGGTATTATTTTTCTCCATCCACCTGCGGCGGACCATTTAAGAACTATGGAAAAATTAAAATTATATTGAACCGGAAAAAACTATTATGTTGATTTTATTTTTTTAATTATTTGCAATACTTCTTTTGTGGCTGCTTCCAGTTTTTGAAAATCACCCCCTTCTAAAACATCCTTGCTGATCAGTTTGCTGCCCATGCCTACTCCGCATACGCCAGATTTGAACCAACTTTTTATATTCTCTGCCGTTGTATCCACCCCACCTGTTACTACAAAATCAAGACCAGGGAACAAAGGTTTGATCGCTTCCACAAAGGATGGACCCATGGTATTGCCCGGAAATAATTTTATCATGGTACAACCAGCCTGTTCGGCTACATGAATTTCGGTAGGTGTAGTACAGCCAGGTATCCAAAATATCTTTTGCAAATAAGCTTCGTCGCAAACTGCCGCATCAAAAAAAGGGCTGATCAGGAAATCGGCGCCGGCATCAATGAACTGCCGGGCATGTTCTGCTGTTTTGATGGTGCCGACCGCCAGGAGCAAGTCTTTCATTCCTGCGTCACGTTGCGCAATTAATTGCCTGAAATTATTTAAAGCCTGGGGACCACGGTTGGTAAATTCAATACATCGAATACCGGCTTCATATAATGCCCGTGTTACCGCCACGCAGTTATCACTGCTATCATGATAAAATAGCGGCAACAATCCCTGTTGTTTTACCTGTTCAATGATCTGCTGTTCTCTTTCCATTATAGTCTTGCTTTTACCTGTTCAATCGTTTGCCGGGTGGCATCGCCTACTTCCTGTAATTTACCCACTGCGGCCGCAGCAGCATAGTTTATTATTTCCACTGGCTTATTTTGTTGGTACATGCCATAAATTAACCCAGCCATAAAACAATCTCCGCTGCCTACTTTATCGACGACCTCTCCCATCAAAAAACTTTTGGAGACTGCCATCTCGGGACCATGCTGCAACACACCCCAATAGTCTTTTTCTAAACGGAATGTATAGGCGAAACTTTGTGCCAGCGGATACTGTTTATGCAACCGGAGCATACTTTTACCCGCGGCTTCCACCAGTTCCTCTTTTGATTTACCAGCACTGCTTTCAATTGGTGCTTGTATTCCAAGCAGACTTTCAGCGGCCCATATATTTCCCATGATCAGGTGGCAATAACTTACCAACTCCGGCATTATCTCTGGTGGTTGTTTCCCATATTGCCAGAGTTTAGCCCTATAGTTCAGATCAACAGATATCGTTAGTCCTTTTGCAGCGGCCGCTTTCAATGCTTCTTTACAAACCAATGCGGCATTTTCGTTTAATGCGGGACTGATGGCGCTGAAGTGAAACCAACTGCAACCTCCTAATGCCTTATCCCAGTTGATCATTCCCGGCTGTAGTTCCGCAAAAGAGGAATGAGCCCTGTCGTAGATCACCCCTGCATTTTTTAAATCAGCGCCCTGCGGTAAATAATAAGCGCCGATCCTGTTGCCGGTAAGATATATGGCCGAAACATCTATATTTTTTGATTGCAGCTCCTGCATCATTTCTTTACTGAGATAATTCTCCGGCATAGCGGTACCATATTTTACCGGAACCTTCCATCTTGCCAACGCATTCGCTACATTTAATTCTGCGCCGCCTATGTATACCGGCATCATGGCATCATGTATCCATTTGCCATTCAATGACGGACTCATCCGCAATAAAATCTCACCGAAACAAAAAACTTTGTTCATGTTATCTTAGTTCAGGAATTGGTGCGGGATCCATATCGGTATAGACTAAATTCTCACCGGCCATTCCCCAGATAAAACCATAGTTACTGGTACCACAGCCAAAATGCGTACTCCAGGGGGGAGAGATCACCGCTTCATGATTGGCCATCGCAATATGTCTTGTTTGTTGAGGCTCTCCCATAAAATGAAATATGCGGTGTTGGTCCGCCAGGTCAAAATAAAAATAAACTTCCATCCTTCGGGTATGCGTATGCGGTGGGACAGAATTCCAAACACTGCCCGGCTCCAATACCGTTAAGCCCATTACCAGCTGGCAACTACGTATACCATCGAGGTGAATGTATTTATAAACTGTCCTTTTATTAGATGTCGCCGCCGCACCCAACAATACCGGAGCCGCTTGCTCCTTGGTAAATTTTGAATTAGGCCAGTTTGCATGAGCCGGGGACGATAACAAATAATACACTGCCGGCTCCCCTGGCTTGTCGCTTTTAAAACTTACTTCCTTAGTTCCTTTACCTATATATACACAGTCAAGTTTATTAAGCTGGAAAGTTTCACCATCGGCGGTAACGGTACCGGCACCACCGACATTAATGACTCCGATCTCCCTCCTTTCTAAAAAATATTCCGCCTTTAGTTCAGGATGATTGGGCAGGCTTAAAGATCTACTCACTGGCCTTGCACCTCCGATTATTACCCGGTCATAGTGGGTATATACCAATTGCACCGTATCATCCTGCATCAGGGAGCCTACTAAAAAATTTTCCCGTAGTTGCTCATTATTGAACTGCCTCGTTTCGTTAGGACCTACCGCAAACCTTATATTCATAAAGGAGAAATTAAAAATAATGTTTAGCCTGTTTTTACGGTTGCTTTTAAAGACCCCTCAGCCCTTTGAAAATTAAAATAGTTGTTCGCATTGTTATAACAAATATCCCGGACCACCTGGCCTATCCATGTCATATCGTTGGGCAACTCGCCATTCTGTATTTCTTCACCAAAAAGATTACAAAGTATCCTTCTGAAATATTCGTGTCTTGGAAAAGAAAGGAAACTGCGACTATCCGTCAGCATACCAACAAAACGGCTGATCAATCCCATATTTGACAACGCATTGATCTGTTTAGTCATCCCGTCTTTCTGATCCAGGAACCACCAGGCAGAACCCCATTGAACTTTGCCTGCCGAAGATCCATCATTAAAATTACCCGTCATTGCAGCCATCAATTCATTATCGGAGGGATTGAGATTATAGATAATAGTTTTAGCGAGTTTGTTATTGGTATCTAAGCGGTTCAGGAATTTGGCCAGTGCTCTTGCCTGCGAATAATCACCGATACTATCCCAGCCCGTATCCGGACCCAGCTTCAATAACATCCGGCTATTATTATTTCGCAAAGCGCCAATATGGTATTGCTGCACAAATCCTTTTTCCCAATCCCATTCGGCAAATGTCACCAGCATCGCCGATTTGAATTTTTTCCTTTCTTCCAAGGACAGGGCGCCACCCGATCTTATTTTCGCAAACAGGCCGACTATCTCGGTACTGGTATAATCCTCTGCGTAAATTTCTTCCAAACCATGATCACTAACCCGGCAATTATTCGCCACAAAATAATCATGACGTTTCTTCAGAGCGGTGATATAATCATTGAAGGAACTTATTGAAATGTCCGAAGCTTTTTCTAATGACGTA
>JANOCH010000748.1:0-5086 GCA_031412015.1 Chitinophagaceae bacterium | reverse complement strand
ATCCCGGCACTCCAATCTTCAGGAACAGAAATCCAATCTTCCTTTTTGAAAAAGATAGGATTGGTTAAAACAATGCAGCCTATAGTAGGATTTAAATTATCCTTTTCCTTTGTTAATGGTATAATCATATTTTGCAATCGTTGAAGAGAACTACAACCGTTTCCCTTGCCGAATACATCCCATGCAATTTTAAGTAGTAATGCAGTGAAACTCGAAAAAAAGCCTATACCGGCGATTGCATTTTGAGGAGCTCTTAATTTGAATAAAAATGGTCCCCCTGATTTTAACACATTAAAACCTGTATTCCCTCCGGGCTTCCAGAAATTTACATCTTCTCTATTTTGTTGAGCTAAGAAGCTGTACCAACTATTATCTGTAACACCTAAGTAATATTTCATTCCGAATAAAAATACAAAGGAAAATTGGTACGTACTCTTTAAAATTGTATTCACACAACTCGGATTTTTTTATTTAGCCTTACTAGCATTGCCGACCGATGAAGAGTGATAGTTGCCATGCATCTGTTTAAATAAAAACATTCCGTACTTAGGCAACCTGATTTTTTATGCAAAGGCGGATTATCTTTAACCATGCAATCATACTTTAAGCTCCAAGAGAATAAAACAACGCTGCAGACCGAAATATTGGCCGGTATTGCTACTTTCTTAGCCACTGCTTATATCATCGTAGTAAACCCTTCCATCCTCAGCCAGGCGGGCATGCCTTTTAGTGGTGTACTGACCGCCACCGTGCTCGTGTGTTGTTTTAGTTCGCTAATGATGGGGCTGTATGCAAAGAACCCGATCGTAGTGGCGCCGGGCATGGGACTAAATGCTTTTTTTACTTATACAGCAGTGATAGGAATGGGTGTGCCCTGGCAAACGGCATTGGGTGCGGTGTTCTGGTCGGGCATTTTGTTTTTGCTGCTGAGTGTTCTTAATATCCGCACCTATATCGTAAAAGCAATACCGAAGCCATTACGCTATTCGATTGCCGCGGGCATTGGTTTGTTCATTACATTGATCGGTTTAGTGAATGGTGGTTTCATAATAAAGAACGATGCCACTATTGTTGGCCCCGCTCCTATGAGTGCCGCCCTGCTGATCTTTGTAGCCGGTGTATTACTGACGGCAATATTGCTGGTAAGAAAAGTAAGAGGCGCTATTGTGATCGGGATGATCGTTACCACCCTACTCGCGGCAGGCATTGGCAGATGGTGGAATGATGGAACCGCCGTCGTTAATTTCAAAGGCGTGTTTGCTGCTCCAGATTTTAGCCTGCTGGGTAAGCTAGATCTTTTAGGTTCGCTTCAATGGTCGGTCCTGCCCGTGATCTTTGCTTTTGTATTTACTGATCTCTTTGATAGCTTATCAACTCTGGTTGGAGTATCTGAAGCAGGCAACCTGCTGGATGAAAAGGGTGATCCGCGGAATATAAAAAAAGCATTGGTAACTGATGCGATGGCGACTACAATCGCCGGTCTTACCGGCAGCAGTCCCGGTACGGCTTATATTGAATCTGCGGTGGGTATTGAACAAGGTGGTCGCACAGGATTAACAGCAGTTATTGCCGGCTTGTTATTTCTTCCTTTTCTTTTTTTGGCTCCTTTACTGAATATGATACCTTCTATGGCTACTGCGCCGGCGCTTGTTCTGGTTGGTGCTTTTATGTTGCGACCGGTAACAAAGATCAACTGGGGAATGATGGATGAAGCTATTCCTGCCTTTATCGCGATGGTAGTGATACCGTTTACTTATTCGATCACGCAGGGGATCATTTGGGGTTTCTTAAGCTGGACGGTGATTAAACTCGCAGCAGGGAAAAAGAAAGAGGTTTCATGGACACTGTTGGTGATCGATGCGTTTTGCATTGCAGCGCTGCTGACGGGTTGAAACAGGCGTTGCCCGTTCCATTACATTCAGGGCAATCGATTATTTTATATGTTCTTTTGGCTTGAACCAAAAGAACCAAAAGTTCAAGGCAAACACCATCGCTCCGCGGATTTTGCCCGGCCAACGCACAGGCACTCCGAAAATTGAAAGTCGTTTTCATGTTTGCATGGTAGATTGCATACTCCGCATCGTGTTATGCGCAACAACTGGAGGCGCTGATTTTTCGCTGCCATTCTTTAAAACAATATGTTGTTGATAACAGGCGAAAAAGAGGCGCTGGAACTGTCGCTCCTTTTAAAAAAATAAAGGATCTGTTATTTTTTAATTTCTTGCCGACGGAGGAAAGTCCTCCCCTTTTGGGGGAGGATTTAGGAGGAGGCCAAAAAGTGGCGCTGGAAATCTCTTCCTTTCGAAAGAACTTATGAGTCCTGTTAAATATTATTTAGTTGCCGACGAAGGAAAGTCCTTGCGCCAACTGGCGGAGAGGATTGAGGAGGAGGCCAATAATCGCAGATAACAGTGATAGCGACATACTTTAGATATAACCGACGTGTGTTAATTTAGCGGATAAAATACATGTCGTCACCGCAATTCGTTACAAGTATATATTCATGAAAAAAATCTTTTTCCTTTTTTTCTTAACAGGCTTCCGGTTTGCGAATGCCCAGCCAATCAATTGGGAAAAGTACAGAGTCGATTCAAACCTCGTGGTGGAAATGCCGGCTAACGTGGAGAAAGGGCCAGCTCTTGCTATTGACAAATATTCTTACGAAGGATTTACGGCCAGGACGGATAGTACCAGCTATGTTGTGATGGTGGGCACGAGTACCGAAAAAATTAATGTCAATAACCTAAGCGATTATAGGGTGGCGATCAATTCAATGGCGGAAGGCGCCCGTGATGGTGCTGAACAAAAAGGTTGGACCACAACGATGACCGATGTTGAATGCGATAGTATTCCCGGTATAAAAATGAATTACACAGGCAAATTCAGTGGCAGGAATACGATTGGCGTCAATTATTTTTTCCTGGTCAACGGACTGAGTTATACCATCGGTGTCGTATTTGTTAAAGATCAACTGTCGGCCAAAGACAGCTCCGGTATCGATCGTTTTATTTCTTCCATTGATTTCCCCAACGACACCCGTGAAATGCAATTCGGTTCCAGAACGGAATATATCGGTTATAGCATCGGTCGTTTGACCCAGGTGGCGATCATCATTTTAATCATCGTGGCTGTTGTTGGTTATGTCATCCGTCATATTTAATGTACATCAACGTCCCTTTACAATCCCCGGATATACGATGCACTGTCCTTAAACTTATCCATATCCATTTCTACAAAATAAGTTTTGACGCCGGCTGTTTTGGCGGTGGCGAAGAATTCTTTCCAGTCAATGACACCCTGGCCAACGGGTACCTGTTTTTTATCGGCGGTCCAATCGGATAAATGCGCGGAGATAAAACGACCCGGGAATTTTTTAAAATAATCAGCGGCTTTAAAACCACCATTGATCACTTCGGTCTGGAACTGCATCTTCACCACGTCTGCATCAAAACGATTCAGCAATGCATCATAGATCAACTGGCCATCGAGCTTCAAAAATTCAAATGAATGATTATGGAAGCCTGCCTGCATACCGGCCTTTTTTATTTTCTCCCCGGCTTTGTTTAATTTATCTGCCGCAACCAGGTAATCATTTAGCGTGGCGGTATCCTGTATCCAGAAGGAGGAGCATATCATATGCCTAAGCCCCAAGTGCTGGCTGAATTCAATGCTGGCATCCAGCTTATCATCGTTGAACTCACCAAAAGTAAAATGACAACTCGGACAGCTAAGACCAGCATCACCGATCATCTTTCGCATATCGGCCGTCTTCATACTGACCAATGGTCCGTAGCCAATCTTTTCATACCCTTTTGGTGAACACATCTCTACCACTTTGTATCCCTGTGCCGCCATCATCTTCAGGGTACCGGTAAAATCTTTGGAAAGCATTTCCCGTATCGGGAATGTTTGAAAACCGATAGGTATATCATTAAAACCTTTTGGTAATTGAGCGAGTAGCTGCTGCGGCAATTGCGACAAAGCCCATACGGCTGCTACACTTTTGGCAGTACTGCTAATGAATTTTTGACGGGTGATTGTTTTCATGATTAAGAATTTTACTCGTTGGTTTTTTTTACCGGATCATTCTTCTATTACTTTTCTTTTTTGCCTTGATGCAAAAAAGAAACAAAAAAAATCAAGGCTACAGAAACAAACTCCGTAGCAGAAAGTAATCGTCAAACTGCTTAGATAGAAAATTAAATAATTGGCTATCTGAAGCGCCTTTTATAAATCACTTTGATATAAACCGATATTTGTTAAACCCACTTTCCTATCCCATAAATCCCACTAATCTACCCAAATCCCGGTTCAGACGTTTTCCGGTTCCCACCCTTTTCGGTATTCTCGGTTCAACCATTTATTCGCTTCCGGCAAATTCGTGATCTTTAAATTGGCGGCGTCATACTTTAATAGTTTTCCGGTTCGTAAGGCCAGCGCATATAAATTGATCGCTTCCGTGATCGGCTCTGCTTCCCTGAAATTGCCGGCATATTGTTTACCTGTTTTGCAGGCATCGACGAACAAGGGTAATGCTTCCGAAGTTTGTTGTACCTGGCTGCGCCTGTCTGTTGTCGTTGCCGCCGGGGTATCCATTTTTTTACCGGAAATGATCTTTGGATCCTGGATATTAAAACCTGCGAGTATTTTACCACTCTCACCAACAAACATCATTCCTTCCGCCGGCAGGTCCTTATCCTGTGCGATCAGTTCATCAGGTATCGGCGGTCGCATACCGCCATCATACCAGCAAAGATCAACCGGCCCCCTATTGCCATTAGCCGGGTATTTAAACCGTACCGAGCTGGCCATGGGAAACGAAAAATCATTGGGGATGCGATAGGGACTGGTATCACGGAAACCGCAGACATGACTGCGATGCGGTTCAATGATCGTGGGTGATGTCAATTGCAATGCATTGAACACCGACCATAAACTATAATGACCCATATCGGCCATGGATCCGCCACCGAAATCGTACCAACCGCGAAATACCATGTGGGTATAGTTAGGATGATAAGGACGGTCGGCTTCAGGTCCCAGCCAGAGATCCCAATCCAACCCGGGTGGCACGGGAGGTTTATCC
>JANOCH010000747.1:0-5890 GCA_031412015.1 Chitinophagaceae bacterium | reverse complement strand
ACATGACCTTAGTACGAGAGGACCGGGTCGTACGTACCGCTGGTGTATCAGTTGTGCCGCCAGGTGCAATGCTGAGTAGCTATGTACGGACAGGATAAACGCTGAAAGCATCTAAGCGTGAAACCTACCTCAAGATGAGTTTACTTTTAAGGGCCGTCAAAGACTATGACGTTGATAGGCTACAGGTGTAAAGGTGGTAACATCAAAGCCGAGTAGTACTAATTGCCCGTAAGCTTTAATTTTTTTTAAATACTTTTCTAACACTCCCAATATGTACTTTATTACAGTTAAGTAGTTTTTAGTTGAATAGTTGATCAGGATTTACCAATCAACAAATCGCTAACAAGCCAATTAACTCAATGATTTATGGTGGTTTTGCCGAGGGTGTTCACCTCTTCCCATACCGAACAGAGAAGTTAAGTCCCTCATGGCCCATGGTACTGCACAAAAATGCGGGAGAGTAGGTAGCTGCCATATTTATTAAAAGCCTTTCAGAGTAATCTGGGAGGCTTTTCTGTTTTGTATACTTCCTTCACGTTTATTGAAATAAGTTTGCGGTATGATCCGCATATATCTTCTTCTTTTATTTTCTTTCCTCTTTTTTTCATTTGTTGAAAATCCGGCTTTAAAAAAAATAAAGATCGATGGATTGGCACAAGGGACGACTTATCATATCATTTATTATGCAACGGATAGTCTGGTTATTAAGAGCCAGGTAGATAGTATTCTAGACAAGATAGATAGCTCTCTCTCTTTGTATAAACCTTACTCGCTCATTAACCGGTTCAACCATTCACAGGATGGCGTTGCAGCAGATTTGCATTTTATAAAAGTTGTAAAAAAAGCTATTGAAGTTTATCATCAGACAAACGGTCTTTTTGATATCACGGTAGAACCACTTACAACCATATGGGGGTTTGGACCGGTCAAAGCCACCACAATTCCTGATAGTGTTGCCATTAGAAATATTTTGCCTTGTGTTAATTCAAAACTACTTTACTGGAAAGGAAAGAAATTGAAGAAAAGAAAACCTTGCGTGGGACTGGACGCCAATGGAATTGCTCAGGGATATAGCGTCGACGTGCTGGCTGACTTCTTTGAGAAAATGAGGATAGCTAATTATATCATTGAACTTGGAGGAGAAATAAGAGCGAAAGGACATAAATACCCTGGCAATGAAAAAATGAAAATCGGTATTGAATCGCCCGGTGATGACCAGGAGTTTTCTTTGATTGAAAAAGCTGTATGGCTGGATAAAGGAGCTATCACCACTTCAGGTAACTACCGACGATATTATGAGAGTGATGGCAAAAAGATTACTCACCTGATTAATCCCAAAACAGGCTATTCGCTGCAAAATGAATTGATCAGTGTGACCGTGTATGCAAAAGATGCTATCACAGCAGACGGTTACGACAATGCACTGATGGCAATGGGATTGAAAAAGGCCATGGCTTTTGTAGAAAAAAGAAAGGGTATGGCCGCTCATTTTATTTATCGAAAAGAGAATGGAACTATAGCCGATACCATGACCAGACGCTTCGCTGTACTTTTAAAGCCATGATCAGCTAAATTTGATCACTATTTACCTAACATATCGATTATGAAAAGAAATTTGATTGCTGCTCTCCTCCTCATTAGTACACTGAACCTGCCTGCGCAAAAGGATAAAACCCGATGGACCGATCTATTCGACGGTAAAACACTCAATGGATGGAAAAAAGTCGCTGGCGCCGCTGAGTACAGCATTGAGGACGGCGCCATTTTAGGTGTAACCGTTCCCAATACACCCAATACATTTTTAATAACAGAAAAGGAATATGGCGACTTTATCCTGGAACTGGAAGTTAAAATTGAGGATACTACTTCCAACTCAGGTATACAGTTCCGCAGTCAGTATGATCCTGCCGGAAATAAGGGAAAGGGAAAAGTATACGGTTATCAATACGAGCTGGATCCTTCTTCCCGCAAGTGGACGGCGGGTGTATACGATGAGGGGCGAAGAGATTGGTTGTACCCGCTTTCCTTAAATTCCTCTGCACAGGATATGTTGAAGACAGGTGTGTTCAATAAGGTCAGAGTAGAGTGTATCGGTAATACTATAAGGACCTGGATAAATGATAAACCGGCGGCTGCCCTGGTGGATGATATAGATGCTAAAGGCGTGATCGCTTTGCAGGTGCATAGCATCGGCAACCCTGCAATGGCCGGAAAGAAGATCTATTGGAAAAATATCCGCATTAAGACATCAGGATTAAAACCCTCTTCGTTTCCCTCAACTATTTACACCGTGAATACCATGATCAACCAACTATCTGGTGACGAAATCAAATCGGGCTGGAAATTATTGTTTGATGGTGAAACCAGCAACGGCTGGAAGGGTGCTTACAAAGAATCTTTTCCAACAATGGGTTGGGAGATAAAGGAAGGCCTACTGAAAGTACTCTCTTCCGGGGGAGCGGAATCACACAATGGTGGGGACATTGTGACACGGGAGAAGTTCAGTGCCTTCGACCTGTCATTTGATTTTAAACTCACTCCCGGAGCTAATAGCGGCGTAAAGTATTTTGTAACCCTATCTGAAAATAATTCCGGATCTGCCATCGGTCTCGAGTACCAGTTGCTGGATGATACTTTGCATCCCGATGCGAAAATGGGTATTGGCGGCAATCGTACACTGGCTTCCCTGTATGACCTTATCAAAGCAGAGAAGACAACCCGTTTTATTAAGCAACCTGGTGGATGGAATACGGGCCGTATTGTTGTTTATCCCAACAATCATGTAGAACATTATCTCAATGGAGTAAAAGTATTGGAGTATGAAAGGGGGTCGCAGGCTTTCCGCGATCTTGTAGCGAGCAGCAAATATAAAGTATGGCCCAACTTCGGTGAAGCCAAAGAAGGTCACATTCTTATACAGGATCACGGCAATGAAGTAAGCTTCCGGAGTATCAAGATCAAAAAATTGAAATGACCAGGTAGTTAATATTGGGTATTGTCTCAATTTAATATAAATGTGAAACACGGAGGCCCAGAGACACGGAGGCACCAGGTAAAACAAAATGTTGTATTGTCCTAAAATATCTCCGGGCCTCTGTGGCTTCGTGCCTTCGTGTTTCAAGACTTAAAAAAAACAAAATTGAGACACTACCTAATATTGGATTCGGTGGAGATCGGCGGCGGCGGATGAGATTATTATAATCTGATTCTGTCGGAAAAACCCGGAGATTTGATATTATCACAATAGACGACCAACAGATTGAAACCGGGAAACTCCGAAGGAGTGACACATTAAACCGCCTGGATCTTACGACTGAAAGATTTCATCGTACGCGTTCACACATAAGGCCTTGGGGATTTCTTCTATCGCCTCTCAGTATTTCAAGAATAATAATAAGCTGTAAGTAGTGTGTAGCCAAATTACTTTGTAATCACTTCAGGATTTATAATATTAGGAATATTATTGCCTTTATAAAATTCAATAATATTTACAGCTGCAAGTCTTGACATTTCATTTCTTGCTTCAATAGTAGCGGAACCTATGTGTGGTAAGATCGCGACATTTTCCATTTGCAACAAAGGGTTATCTTGTTTCATAGGCTCAGGATTAGTGACATCGAGACCGGCGCCCCAGATTATTTGTGCGTTCAATGCGTCAAGGAGATCTTCTTCATTGTGAACAGGTCCTCTGGCTGTATTAACAAATATTGAGGTTGGTTTCATTTTGGAGAAAGCCGTCTTATTGAAAACACCTTTGGTTTCTTCACTTAACGCGCAATGAACAGATAGCACATCACTTTGCTTCAGCAGGTCATCAAAGCGTACCCATTTTGCGTCCAATTTTTCTTCTGCTTCTTCATTGGGTTTCCTGTTGTTGTAAATGATATTCATGTCATAGGCTCCTTTGCATCGTTTGGCCATTTCCATCCCGATCCGGCCAAGCCCGAATATGCCTAATGTTTTATTCTTTAATTCGAACCCAAGGTTTCCTTTCGGGCGAAAATGGGTCCATTCTCCCCGGATGATCTTTTTATGCATGTAAAAAAACTTTCTTGACACCGCGATCATAAGACCGAAGGCGATATCCGCGGTGGCTGCACTCATGGCGCCGGGCGCATAGCCCAGCGGGATACCTAACTTAGTAGCTTCGGCAATATCAATATTATCATAGCCTGCGGCAAATTGAGAAATGATTTCAAGATGTTTACACTCATTCAAAAACACCTTGTCTATTTTATCCGTACTGATACAAAGAACGGCATTGGCTTTTTTCGCTTCCTTTACCTGTTCATCAGCAGGTATCGGCCGGTCATGCGGCCAGATGGATACGAGAAATCCTTCTTTTTTTAAAAGATCGATTCCAATTGACGGAATATCCCGTGTAATAAACACTTTTATTTCCCCGTTATTCTTTTGCATAAAAAATAAGAATCGTTAATGAGTTTAATAAAATTCTTGCAATGGTTTTACAGCAAGCAATTTTTTAAATAATAGTATAATTGACTGTCAAAAATTAGATTTTCGGCTCCCATCCTTTTTCATACTCCCTTCCCCAAAGTTTCATTGCTGCTGCATCATTTAGAATGTGTCCGTTTTTCGCATCACAATGCAACGTACGGCCGGTGCGTTGGGCGATATTGGCTAAATGACAAAGCAATACACTCTTTTGCGCTTCGTTGACCGGGGAATTAAGTTTTGCTTCACCTCGTATGCTTTGTATAAAATTGTTCAAGTGATAAAAATCTAAATTGCCACTGGCGCTGACAGGATTATTAGCGTCACCACCAGCATCGCTTTTTACTTCTTTCACTAATTTATTGGCATAGTCAAAAATCTGATAGTCATCATTACCATGATTGACCAATGTTCCTTTATCGCCATAAATGGTAAACCCCCGACCGGCACCTTCAACAGGAAACACATTGCAACTACGTCCTTCCCAGCTTATTGATTTGTTGTCACCAAATTCGAACGAAGCAACTTGCGTATCAGGAGTTTCCCAATCATCTTTAAAAGCATAACGTCCGCCAGACGACGTTACTTTTGTGGGATAGTCTGTTCCAAGGAACCATCGGCAGCAGTCGATTTCGTGAGTAGCATTATTGCAAGTTTCAGCAGTACCCCAGTGCCAGAACCAATGCCAGTTGTAATGTACCAGGTTGTCTTTATAATCCCGTCTTGGTGCGGGTCCCTGCCAGAGATCAAAATCTAATGTGTTGGGTACCGGTATTTTTTTTCCAATACCAATTGATTTCCGGTTGTTGACATACCAGGATTTGCCGAAATAAGCGTTGCCGATTATTCGGTCTTCTTTAACCAATCTTACGGCTTCTACCAGGTTAGGCATCGATCTACGCTGGTTACCCATTTGGATCAACTTGCCATATTTCTGCATTGCCTCGCTCAACAATTCTCCTTCGCGGGCATTATGACCACATGGTTTTTCTACATACACATGTTTTCCATTGGCAACACCTAAAATAGCAGCGGGTGCGTGCCAATGATCTGGTGCAGCGATGATCAATGCATCAAAATCAGTTCTCCTGACCAATTGGCGAATATCTTTTATGACGGCTGGTTTACGGGAAGCATTGGCAAATGGTTTTAATCCATTGGCAATGGCGTTTTCTTCCACATCACATAGATAAGCTACTTCCACATTCGGCAATTTGGCAAAACATTCCCCGAGATAAGCACCACGGCCGTTTACTCCCATTACCGCTACGATCACTTTATTAGAAGGAGCATTTTTGCCAAATACCGGAAAATTAAGGATGGTGATCCCGACGGTAGCCAGCGATGTATTTTTGATAAAATCCCTGCGATGCATATTGTTAGTATTATTTGCTTAAAGTTAATTATATCCTACATTCAAAATAGTATCACCAGG
>JANOCH010000746.1:0-8842 GCA_031412015.1 Chitinophagaceae bacterium | reverse complement strand
TGCGGTCGCTGTCGAGGAGCAAAGCGCTAAAACCAATGTCAACACGAATGTAGGCAGGTATCTCCAGCCCATTGCGGTACTTTACATTGTTGGGAATATTATAAGGAAGATTGCTGCCATAGAGCAGGTTGAGGTTCATCTTTAAATTCTTGTTGGTCGCGAGGTAATCCTGGAAGTACATACCAAAAGTGATGCGCCGGTCGGTTGGGCGGCGCACCCAACCTTTTTCCAGCGTGACACTATCAATAGGTTCATTTAGATCATTAAGCGTATAATCTTTGTAGGTATCGCCTTTGATATCTTCTTTGGTATTCATCAGCCCGATGCTGATCCATGATTCAGCATCTTTTACCAGCTCACCATAGAGCCGCATTTCAATACCGGCGGCATAGGCTTTGGCGGCGTTCTCGCCAAAGTACCGTACACGAACATTGTCGATATCATAAGGCACCACATCCGTCATGTTCTTATAATACGCTTCAGTGGTCCACCGCATGGGCCGACCACCCCAACCGGTAAAGTTGTAATCAAATCCCAGCACACCCTGCCAGCTTTTTTGGGCTTTCAGTTTTGTATTGACAGTGCCATCATACCGTCTTAGTTCACGATAGAAGGGTGGCTGATGATAAGCACCCGCCGCTACACGAAAAACAAAATCTCTTTTCCAGTTAGGTTTCCAACTGGCGCCGATACGGGGTGAGATCAACAATTCTTCATTTAGTGAATTATAATTGAAGCGTACGCCTGCAGTGAACGTGTACATATTCAATGAATCCCCAAAACGGATATTATCCTGGGCATAACCGGAAAATTTATTGATGTCAAGGTCAGCTTTTGATTTTAGTGATTTACTCAACCGCAACATATCCGGTTGATAGGGCAATGAATAACCGGCAGAATCCTGGAACTCCCATTCATTGAGTTTGTCCTTGATCATTGTTTTATCATACGCTAACCCCCATTGAAAAGCATGTTTGCCCTGCTCATAATTTCCTTTGTGCGAAAAATTCCAATTCTCGATATTCAATTGGTTGCGGGTGAAATTCTGGAACACTCCTGCGCCAAGTGGATTGACGATAAGTCCAAAAGTTGGTTTACTTTTATCAAAATCACGTTCGCCAAATAAATAAGCCCCGGTGATGTCTACGTTCTCCCGTTCATCATTTTCAAAACGTGAAGCCATCCATTTTAGCTTCAATCTCCGTGTTACCTGTTGGCTCAATGACAGTCCCAGCATATTGGTGCTGTATTCGTCCTTTTCAAAACCTTCAAAGAAAATATCGATACCCAGGTTGGCGGTAAAGTAAGGTGAAAATACAGACGAGGTCAGTTGACTGAAAGCCGGCTGCAGGGTGAATTTGGTTTTCGAAATATTGCCGAATAGTTCGAGGGCTGACTTGTTGGTGAGTTGATAAGTTAATAAGGCTTGCAGATCGGAAGAGGAAGGAACATAGTTGCCCTGTGTTTCCTGGCGGCTTAATAAATTTTTATTGCTGCGGTTTCTTGCGCCGATCAAATAGGTGAACTTGTTATTATTGGAAGTGCCTTCTACATGTAATCCCTGTTCTAAAATTCCAACATAGGCGGAACCACCAAAACGTTTGGGTTTGTTATATTGGATGTCGAGCACGGAGCTCATCTTATCGCCGTACTTTGTCGGGAAGCCACCGTTGTAAAAATTGATATTGCGAACTAACTCGGGATTGATAAAACTCAATCCCTCCTGCTGACCGTTTCTAACGAGGTAGGGGCGGAATATTTCAAAATCGTTTACATAAATAAGATTTTCATCGTAGCTGCCCCCACGAACAGAATATTGAGAGGTCAGTTCATTATTAGAACCGACAAATATTTTGATTAAACTTTCTACACCAGTTGTAACAGATGGCAGATTCAGAATTGTTTTTGGATTGGGACGTATCAGGCCGGCTTCCGTTCTGTCACGCTGATCGGTAACGATGACGCCTTGTAAAACCGTAGCTCCTCTTGCCAAACGAATGGTGAGTTGCTCTTCCTCGGTTTCACTCAACAGAAAATTCTTTTGTTCTGACCCATAGCCGGTGTAACTGAAAACGATAGCGAATGCTTTGTCCGCGGGAACTTTTAATCGGAAATAACCTGTGTCGTTGGTAGCAATGCCTGTTTGACGTCCGAGAATAACAACGGAAACATTTTGAAGAGGGTTCTCATTCTCATCTATCACTTTGCCGGAAACCCATGCAGATTTTTTTTGGGAAAACCCAAGACAGGAGATCAATAACAATACGCAGGATAAGAGATGTTTTGGCCGGTTCATTCGTAGTGGCGGATTTGCGGACAATATTAGGCATTTAATTTTGGTTTGCCTATTGGGTAACGGTGGTGGGTTTCAAATTGTTGTATAGCGTATAGGGAAAGAACACAGCTTGTCCCGCCGAAGGCGGGAGATAACACTGATTGGACGGATTTTCACGGATAATATCTGTGTGTATCTATTCCATCCGTGTCATCCGTGTTCTAATTTGCCTGTATTAAAAGTGAAATCAAATCCGGTTGGTGATTCCCGGGGAAGGAATGAACAAGAAATATGTTGGCGGATTATTTTTTAAGATAAATAAATTGCCAGCCCACGATAGCAGTACTAAATTGTCCATCAACGGTATAGCCGGTTATGCCATTCAGACACTGTTCTTTATTGCAGTTAAAGAGACCTTTGTTGCTGCTTCTCTTTTCCTCGATGATATTAGTAACAGTGATGAGTCTGCCTCCCTCAGGGAAATATATTTCATAGTTGTACTCGGTTCGGAGACTAAGGTTGACCGGCATGGACGCGATTTCGAGTGTATCGTTGGAGCGGTTAATCACGAGCTGGTGAAAAGCAAAAGTATCAATTGGCGTGGAGGAGTTGTTTTTTTCAAACCGGCGCAAAATAATGGTATCAGCTTCTGTATCAGAAAATCCGATTAAACTGAAATAAAGTTCCGGAACGACGCATTGCTTTTCACAGGCTGTCACGAATAAGATAAAAACGATTATAAAAAAAAAATGAATTTCATCTGGGTATTTGTAAAAGGACAACAAGATTTGATGCAGCGTTACTTCCACCATTATTTAGTTATGGTTTCAAACATTAAATTATTAACTTTGGCGGGAGGGGAAATATTTCCTGTGCAATTGTTTTCCCTTTATTAAAATTTAACCACAGCGCTATGAAACGATTGCGATTGCACTTACTTTTCCCGGTTATTATTATTTTTTCCTGTGGTAAAAAAGGAGGTACTGATAATAGCAATAAAGCTCCCACTGACCTTGTCGTCAATGCAGTCGTAAGCGCAGATAATAGCGGCAATGTCGCTTTTACCGCTACGGCTATCAATGCTGTTTCTTTTGACTATGATTTTGGCAATGGAGTAAATCAAACGGTTACGTTTGGTGTGATAACTTATAAATACACCGCTTCAGGTACATATACCGTTACAGTGGTAGCCAAAAGTTCTTCCGGTCAAACCATATCCAAATCGATACAGGTAACTGTCACCGTTGTATTATCGTTAGTATGGTCAGAAGAATTTGATGCAGCAGGCGCTCCTGATCCTGCCAAATGGGGATACGATCTTGGCGCAGGTGGATGGGGTAATAATGAAGTACAAAACTATACAAACAGGATTGACAATGCCGTGGTATCAAATGGCACCCTAAAAATTATCGCTAAGACGGAAAGTTATAATGGGAGCGCCTATACATCTGCAAGGTTGTTGTCAAAAGATAAGTATTCATTCAAATATGGGAAGATCGAGGCGAGGGCAAAATTACCCACGGGAGTTGGCAGCTGGCCCGCTATCTGGATGCTGGGTAATAATATCTCCACCGTTAACTGGCCGGCCTGCGGTGAAATAGATATTATGGAGCACCTGGGACGTGATCTCAATAAAATTTATGGTACACTTCATCATCCGGGTCATTCGGGTGGTAATGCAGATGGCGCTACGGTTATGGTTCCAACGGCAACCACCGAGTTTCACAAGTATGCAGTGGAATGGTCTGCCGCCTCCATAAAAATCTCAGTGGACGATGTTCCTTTTTATACGTTTACGAATAATCCGGGTTTACCGTTTAATCAGAATTTCTTCATCATCCTTAATATAGCGATGGGGGGAGGTTTTGGCGGACCTGTTGACCCTGCGTTTGTCAGCGCTACAATGGAAATTGATTATGTAAGGGTGTATCAGTAAGGGTTTAATTTTTTGGCATATTTAAAAGTTGTTACTGTGCTATTCAATAGAAAAAAAATATTCCAGGCCATTGCTTGTTTTTGTTTTTTGTTCATGCAAAAAATAGTGGTCGGCCAGGGCGTATTTAATAAACTGGTTTGGTCGGATGAATTTAACTACAAAGGATTGCCGGATAGTTTGAAATGGAGCTATGATAAAGGAAAAGGCTGTCCGCAGAATTGCGGATGGGGAAATAACGAATTGCAGTTTTATACCTGGAACCGGGAAGAAAATGCAAGAGTGCAGGATGGCAATCTTATCATCGAAGCAAAGAAGGAAAATTTTGAGGACGCAGCTTATACTTCTGCCAGGTTGGTTTCTAAAAATAAAGGGGATTGGAAACATGGCCGTTTTGAGTTAAGGGCTAAACTTCCTGCCGGAAAAGGTATGTGGCCCGCTATCTGGATGTTGCCCACCAACTGGGTATATGGCGGCTGGCCGGAAAGTGGTGAAATTGATATCATGGAAAATGTCGGTTATTATCCCGATTCAATTTTTGGCACAGTTCATACCGGTGCTTATAATGGTATGCTCGGAACGCAAAAAGTAAAAAGTATTCTCACAAAAAATATCTCCACTTCATTCCATGTGTATGCTATGGAATGGACTGCTGAGGAAATTTATTTTTTTGTGGATGGCAAAAAATACAACGTTTTTAAAAATGATCATACCAATGCTGCGGCATGGCCTTTTGACCAGGAGTTTCATTTATTACTCAATATAGCGGTGGGTGGCAACTGGGGTGGTAAGTATGGTGTGGATGATAAAATATTTCCACAACAAATGGTTATTGATTATGTAAGAGTGTATCAATAATTTTTAAAAGAAATCTTCCGTGCATATCAATGGACAATAAACAGTGTAGTGTCAACAGAAATATTTTCTAAGGAGACACAAAGACCACTTAGTATTTCTTTGTGAGCTTAGTTGTCTTTGTGGGATACATAGCATAACCGGATTGATATGACTCTAGGTATCTTTTAGTTTCTTTATAGTTGCTTTCGGGTCTGCTGATTTGAAAATCGTATTTCCGGCTACCAGTACATCGGCGCCAGCAGCCACAATGGAAGCGGCATTTTCAACGGTTACACCACCATCGATTTCGATCAGCGTTTTTAATCCTCTTTCATCGATCATCTTGCGGAGCTGTTTTATCTTTTCCAGTGTATAAGGGATAAATTCTTGTCCACCGAAACCGGGATTTACACTCATCATGCAAACAATATCTGTATCGTGTAGTATATCGTTTAACAGGGATACAGGTGTATGCGGATTGATAGCCACACCGGTTTTCATACCCAATGATCTTATTTGTTCGAGATTCCGGTGAAGATGGGGGCAGGCTTCTATATGTACGATCAGGTGATCGGCCCCCGCATTTTTAAATTGTTCGGCGTAATTGCCCGGTTCCTCGATCATCAGGTGAACATCACAAACTTTGGTAGTGGCTTTCCGAAAAAATTCAATGATCATGGGACCAAAACTGATATTGGGAACAAAGCGGCCATCCATTACATCCAGGTGATACCAGTCGGCGACACTTTCATTCAGCATTTTACATTCATCTTCCATTTTAAAAAAGTTGGAAGCAAGAAGCGAGGGAGCGATAATCGGCATCAGGGTTTGAAATTTGCGCTGCAAGATACGGGAAGTTCGTTAGTTGAAAGGTTGATTGGTTAATTGGTTGAAAGGCTCGGGACGTCCTGATCACTCCTTGTCAACTGATCAACTAATCAACATGTCAACTAATCACCTGATTTTTTCCGCAGCTTCTTTCGCTTCTGTGAAAGTTTTATCTAAGCTATAAGCTTTTTCATAATTTAGTTTGGCTTCATCTTTTTGACCCAATATTTCCTGGCAGCGGCCCATCCAGTACCAGGCATCCGGAAACGAAGGAGTGATCCTGTTTGCCAGTTCAAAAGTTTTCAATGCCTCAGCCGTCTTTTTTTGATCGAATAAGATCTTTCCTTTTTCTATATAAGCATTCAGAAAACGGTGATCTTGTTTGATGGTGGCATCAAATTGTTGAATAGCTTTTGCCCGGTCCTTGATATTGGAATAATACATGCCTTTAACATAGTAGGGCTCTGCAAAAAGTTTCAAAGAGTCTTTACGGATTAGTGAATCGGCCAGGCTAATAGCTTTATTATTTTTCGCTTCCGCATACTGGTAAGCCAGTTTATTACTTATCTCCCGGTTAAAAGGAACAGAACTGTAAGCTCTTTCCAACGCAGTAATTGCACCGCTCGTGTCTTCCTTTTTCAACAGCAAATCAGATTTTAGCATAAGGGCATTTACCTGGCCGGGTTCATTTTGCAAAAGATAATTGCACGCTTCCAGCGCTTCATCTGTTTTGCCCTGCGCATCATAGGCCCTGGCAAGACTGAGTTGTAAAAAAAGACTGTTCGAAATTTCTTCAATGGCCTTTTTTAAAAATATAACGGCAGAATCAGGTTTTTTTTCCAAAAGTATATTGCTGACCCCAACTGCATAAGATTCAGCTGGCGCTATTGACCAGGCTTTTCTAAAATCCACCAGCGCGGGTTCAGGCAGATTATTTTTATTCAATAATACGGCCCTGCGAAAATAAAGATCGTCGCGATCCGGCTGTTTGCGGATGCTGTCGGTAATGGAAGCAAAAGGTGGCTTCGATAGTATTTCATTAAAAGGAGACGAAGCATCGTCCTGGCTATTACATGCCCATACTAAAAAAGATAAAAAAAGAATAAGCGAAATTTTCATATTTCAAAACTAATGGATTATAATCCTGGATGTATTACAATTTGCTGACAAAGCATAAGTTTGCGAAAAATATCTTTGACATACTTTGTATAAACGAAATTACATGAGAAAACTTGCCTTAGCTGTGACGACTTTATTTATACTATTTGTTCTTGCGTCCTTTAGCACGATTCCGCCACCTGATAACTCTCGGGTCACCATTCACTATTCACCTTTCAGCAGAGACACCGTTCTCTATCCCGATGAAACCCATTTTACCAACATTCAGCAATTGACCTTTGGTGGTGATAATGCAGAAGCCTACTGGAGCTATGATGGTAAATACATTGTTTTTCAACGCACCAATCCGAAGGAAGGAATCAACTGCGACCAGATATTCATCGGTAAAGTGCCGCAGCAGGGAGAAAAGTTTGAATATAAAATGGTGAGTACCGGCAAAGGCAGAACCACTTGTCCCTATTTTACCAAAGATGGCAAGCATATTATTTACGCCTCCACTCATTTGGCTGCCGATACCTGCCCGCCTGTTCCGGACAGGAAAAAGTATGGCAATAAATATATCTGGCCTTTGTATGACGGCTATGATATTTTTATGGCTGACCTGGATGGAAAGATCGTAAAGCAATTGACCTCTGCAAAAGGATATGATGCGGAACCAACCGTAAGTCCAGATGGAAAGAAGATGATCTATACAAGCGATAAGGATGGCGATATCGATCTTTATATTATGGATATTAAATCCGGGAAAGAAAAGAAAGTGACCAATACCCTCGGCTATGATGGTGGCGCCTGGTTTAGTCCTGATGGAAAAAAGATCATCTGGCGGGCATCAAGACCTAAAACAGAAACAGAGATAAAAGAATACAAGGATCTGCTGGCAGAGAGTATGGTGGCTCCAACCAATATGGAGGTGTTTGTGGCCAATGCCGATGGTAGTAACGCCAAACAAGTCACGGCTTTTGGACAAGCTAATTGGGCGCCTACATTTATGCCGGATAACAAACGCATCATTTTCGCTTCTAATCACGAATACAAAAGAGGCTTTCCGTTCAACTTATATACGATCAACGAAGATGGTACCGGCTTACTTAAAGTGAGCAGGGATAAGGGCTTTGACGCCTTCCCGATGTTCTCGCCGGATGGCAGGAAGATCATTTTCAGCAGCAATCGCAATAACGGTGGCACCAGGGACACCAATGTGTTTATTGCTGAGTGGAAGGAATAATTTGCAGGATGTGCAGGCTTTGAAATTTGATGTTAAACTGAAACCAGTACCTTCGAAGCTCAACTTCAAATAAATTTTATGGATACAGGGTTACTCCATTTGCATAATCTTCTTCGCTGGGTCATTCTTATACTTTTGTTGCTCTCCATTTTTAAAGCCTTTTCCGGCTGGCAGCAAAAGAAAACCTTTTCAGCGTCAGACAAACGTGTTTGGTTGTTCACGTTGATCGCTTCGCATATAACATTAGTATTGGGCTTATACCAGTGGTTGTGGGGAAGGTTTGGCATGCTTAAAGCGGAATTGCCCGAAGGGGAGAGTATCATGAAAAACAAACTCTATCGCTTTTTTTGGGTAGAGCATCCAACGTTTATGATATTGGCGATTATAATGATCACATTGGGTTATGGGATGGCGAAGAAACCATTAGCTGATATTGTGAAATTCAGAAGAGCTTTTTGGTTTTTTGTTATCGCACTATTGATGATATTCGTTGCAGTGCCCTGGCCCTTCAGGGATATTATCAGCCGACCATGGTTTCCCGGAATGTAAATGAATCATGAGGTGGAGGTCAGACCTCTGACTTCAGACCTAAGGCATCTTACTTATTCACTCTGGAAAATATTTT
>JANOCH010000745.1:0-2360 GCA_031412015.1 Chitinophagaceae bacterium | reverse complement strand
AGTAATAGTAGAATGGCTTGACGCCAAATCTGTCCCTGCTACAGAATTGTTCCTGCTTTTCCCTGTCATAGATCACAAACGCCCACATGCCATTAAATCTATCCAGGCACTCCTGTCCCCATTCGATAAATGAATTTAATACAACCTCGGTATCCGTTTTCGAAATGAACTGGTATCCTTTCTTAATTAGTTCATTTCTTATTTCCAGGTAATTATATACTTCTCCATTGTAGATAATGGAATACCTTTTATCGGGCGAGAGCATCGGCTGATGACCCAAGGGGGAAAGATCGATAACACTCAGCCGTACAAATCCCAGGCCGACTTTATCATCAACCAACAGGCCATCGTCATTGGGTCCGCGGTGCTTAATGGCTGCCATCATCCGCCCGATACCCGATCTATCGGGAGGATCACCATTAAATTTCACTATTCCACAGATACCACACATAATAAAAGCTTTTAACTAGTTTTAATTTTCCCGGCCATGTATTGCTTCCATGAATACCCCTTCTACACCACTGTGTTTATTTTAGAAGAAGGGATAAAATTCTCTGAATACAAAGAATTTCTCTTTGATAAAAGTGGTTGAAAGGAAGATTTCCGAAGCGAATAGATCTGTTCAATAATATCGACCACTTTATACCCTTCCAGGGCATTGGTCTTTATAGTTGTTCTTCCTTTTAATACATCCACAACATTTTCAAAGACATACTGATGGTTGAAAGCGCTGCCCTTATAATGACCGTAGTCGTTCGGGGGATTAGTAGGAGGAAGTATGGGCATTACGTAGTCTTTTACATGGCAATATTCCACTTCATTCATATATTGACCGGCAATTTTCACGGCTCCGTTTTCAGCTATGATAGTAAGACTACTTTCCATATTTCTCTCCCAAACTGACGTAGAATAATTTATCGAACCTATCCCATTGTTCAAGAATTTAAAATGAACAAGCGCCGAATCTTCAAACTCCGTCAGGTGCATATGATTGAAGTCGCGGAAGGTGGCCTGAATATCAGTTATATCTCCGAACAACCAATACATCATATCAATAAAATGAGAAAATTGGGTAAACAATACACCGCCATCAAGCTCATTGGTACCTTTCCAGTCGCCACTCCTATAATATCTTTCATCGCGGTTCCAATAACAGTTTATCTGTACCATATAAATGGTTCCAAGCTTCCCGCTATCTATTAAAGATTTGATCCAGTTAGAGGGAGGAGAATAGCGGTTTTGCATGATGCAAAAAATATTCCTGTTTGCCTGGAGCGCTTTAAAAATCATTTTTTCACAATCCCTCTTTTTCAGGGCCATAGGCTTCTCAATCACTACATGCTTTTTGGCCTGTATGGCTGCTAAAGCATGCTCCGCATGGAGCCCATTGGGTGTAGCAATGCTCAGCACATCAAACGCCAGCCCGGAATCAAGAAGTAACTCCAGCGAATCGAAGTACTGAATTTTGCCGTTCACAATTCCATTGTGATCTATCGGTTTAATATCACAAATAGCCACCAACTCGATTTCGGGATTTCGGATAAGAACTTCTACATGCCGCTTGCCTATATTGCCATACCCAAGGACAACGAACTTAATTTTAGTTTTGTTAGCCATAATTGTCAGTTTTTAGTTTTTGTAAATCTTAAAAGATGAAATATTGCTGATTTTTTATTGTTAGCTGCATGTGATTGAATCGTTTAAAATATATTTGGTTCCTAAAAAAATCCAAAAAATAAACGTTGATTAAACGTTCAGACCTGAAGACCAGTCGTCGTAAAGTTGCTACAGGAAAAAAATGACTTTAAAGATCAATTGGTTTTATAGCGATTAAAATAAAGACCGGTCTTTAATCACTTCAATCGTTGAAAAACCTTTATAAAAAACTGCCGCATAATCAGACTTCCAGGAATACCCCGGCGGGATTACTTACCTCTACGGGTAGTGTTTCCAGTAGTAGAAAGAGTCTCCATTTAATACGGTCTTTAGATCTTGCCAGGGTACTAAGAATATATTTGAGAAATGCCCAGACTCCCGACGCCCTAACAGCCAATAATTTTATGCTATCGCCATCTCCAACGTACAGGCGATTGAGCCTGAATAAATCCGTCTTATCATCATTGTATCCATGACTAACCGTTACTGCACAGGAATAGCCGGCTTTTTCAGCAAATTGAATCTCCCTTTCCGTATAATCTCCGTTTGGATAGGCCAATGCATTGATGGAAAAATTGTACTCCTGTTCGAGTTGCTTTTTTGATAGCTCTATTTCACGCATGGAATTTGTGTCACAACAACGCGGTAAGCAGGGATGAAACACCGTATGCCCCAGAAAGTTTATATAGTCTTTCATTTCCGTT
>JANOCH010000744.1:0-5229 GCA_031412015.1 Chitinophagaceae bacterium | reverse complement strand
GTGATAACAATGATGCCACTGCCAGCTATCCGGCTAATTATGACATTCCAAATGTAATTTCCGTAGCAGCTATAACTTCTACAGGAGCCTTATCTTCCTTTTCAAATTACGGTGCTAGTACTGTTGACCTGGGTGCACCGGGTCAATCTATTTATTCCAGTACTGCATTTAATTTGTATTCATCTTATAGTGGAACTTCAATGGCTACACCTCATGTAACCGGGGGCGCAGCACTGTATGCTTCCACACATCCTGGCGCTACTGCCACTGCAATTAAATCAGCGTTATTTATCTCTGTCGTTCAAACTCCATCACTCGCAGGCAAATCTGTAACAGGTGGACGGTTGAACGTAAGTGGATTCTAATATTTAAATGATTTTGGAATTCTAGAACCCCGGACATCCGGGGTTCTTTTTTATAGAAGAAATTTGCTCCTTTTTTTAAGATGCGTTACCTTCGCGCTCTTTTCAGCGTTTTGTGGAAACTACCACAAACAACTGAACGCCCAAACGGCCCCCTAAGTGAGTCACCGGTGTGATTCCGCCATCAGGGTATCATTTTTAAAGGTATTCAAATGCCCAAAGTAAAAACAAACTCCAGTGCCAAGAAGAGGTTTAGAGTTACCGGCACAGGTAAAATTACATTTCAGAAAGCGTTTAAGCGTCACATCCTGACAAAGAAATCTAAAAAACGTAAGCGTAGTCTAAGGAAAGATGGACTTGTTCATCCTGCTAACCGGGATTTCGTTATGCGCTTATTGCGCCTGAGGTAATTAAACCTATACTTTAATTTTTAAACTTATCAAGATATGCCACGTTCAGTAAATGCAGTTGCATCCAGGGCCAGGAGAAAAAGAATTCTCAAACAAGCCAAGGGTTTCTACGGAAAACGTAAAAACGTTTATACCGTTGCCAAAAATATTGTTGAAAAAGGTCTGACCTATAGTTATGTTGGTCGTAAACTTAAGAAAAGAGAATACCGTCGCTTATGGATCGCCCGTATCAATGCGGCCGTTAGAGCGGAAGGAATTACTTATTCAGAATTCATACACCTCCTCACTCAGAAAGGAATAACGCTTGACAGGAAAGTTTTAGCTGACCTGGCAATGAATGAGCCTGAAAGCTTTAAGAGCCTGGTGACTTCGGTTAAACCATAATATTTCTGACTTGATGACTTTCAAAAAACCGGGTGGCAAATAATCCACCCGGTTTTTATATTAAAGCATGCAAACAATTACATTTGCATACCTTTTTAATCTTCACAACAATCTCTTGCTACATAGATGAATAACACCTATCTGGATCTTGTCAATCAAACTTTTGATTTTCCACAGGAAGGATTTAAAATAACAGACGAGAATTTTCTGGAGTTCAATAACCTTGACCTGAAGGCATTAATAGAGAAGTATGGTACCCCGATGAAGCTAACCTACCTGCCTAAAATAGGCATGCAGATTAATAAGGCTAAACTCATGTTTGCGAATGCTTTTAAGAAATACAAATACGAAGGCAAATATCATTATTGCTATTGTACCAAAAGCTCCCATTTCTCTTTTATAGTTGAGCAGGCCCTGAAAAATGATATTCACCTGGAAACTTCTTATGCCTACGACATCGATATCATCAAGAAGCTATACGAAAGGAAAAAGATCACCAAGGATATTCATATCGTTTGTAACGGGTACAAGCAAAAGGAATATACCCGGAGGATCGCCAACCTGCTCAATACCGGTTTTACCAACGTGATACCGGTATTGGATAATAAGGAAGAATTAAAGGAATATGCCAAAACAGTAAAAGTGCCCTTTAAATTGGGTATAAGGGTCGCGGCCGAAGAAGAACCGAATTTCCCGTTTTACACGTCCAGGCTTGGTATCAGGGCGAAGGACATACTGGAATTTTATGTGGACCGTATTGAAGGATATGAAAGCAAGTTCCAGTTGAAAATGCTGCATATTTTTTTGAACAAGGGCATCAAGGACGACATATACTACTGGAGTGAATTAAATAAGATCATTAATCTCTATTGCCAGTTAAAGAAGATCTGCCCGGAACTGGACTCCATTAATATAGGTGGCGGTTTCCCGATCAAGCATTCGCTGGGTTTTGAATACGATTACCAGTTCATGATCAATGAAATCGTGCGCAACATAAAAGTCGCCTGCAAAAAGGCGAAAGTTCCCATGCCGAATATCTTTACCGAGTTCGGAAGCTTTACGGTGGGAGAGAGCATGGCGCATATATATAGTGTAATAGGGGAGAAAGTTCAGAATGACAGGGAGACCTGGTACATGATCGATTCTTCCTTCATCACTACTTTACCAGATACCTGGGGTATCGGTGAAAAATTCCTGATGCTGCCGATCAATAAATGGGATGTCGATTATCAGCGGGTGGTATTAGGCGGCATTACCTGCGATAGTCATGACTATTATGACTCCGAGGAACATATCAATGAAGTCTTTTTGCCTAAAATAAATAACGGTGAACCGTTGTATGTTGGATTTTTTCATACCGGCGCTTACCAGGATCAGATAAGCGGCTATGGTGGCATCAAGCACTGTCTGATTCCTTCACCAAAGCATGTAATCGTTGATCATGACCGGAATGGTAAGATGGTCGATTGGGTATATGCAAAGCAACAAACAGCGCAGAGCATGTTGAAGATATTAGGCTATATGAAATAATGGGTATCAGTAATTGAGATAGAAAGCCCTTTGATGAAAAAATGATCATCAAAGGGCTTTCGGTTTATCTGCGATGGTTTCCACGGTAATATCTTCTATGCCCTTGTTTCCAGGAATGATACTGGCGCTGGTTGTAATGAACCCTGCCGATATATGACCTGTCGAGGTAATACCGGTTATCGTAACCCCTCCAATAAGTATATCCCTGTGGGTTACGATAATAGTAACGTCCGTCGTGGTACCGGTTGACTACAAGGCCCGGTGATGAATGTATAATAAGTGAAAACTGTGGTTGCCTTGGTGGGTAGGGTTCTCCGTTGGTATTCCGGCGTCCGGAACTGCAACTGGCCATTACAGCCGCTACCGCTAACAATAAGACCGCTTGTACAATTCTTACTTGTTTCATAATGATTTAATTTAGTTTAGAGACGATAACCCATTTTACAAAAAAGCTTAAGGCTTGTTAATATGAAGTGTTTTTTGGTATTGTTAACATCCCTCTCTTTTTCCGTCGTTGTCCATGCACAGCCAACCGAAGACTCTGTCAAAGCTGTGATTAATAATTTATTTACCGGCATGCGTAACGCTGATCCTGTTTTATTGAGATCCGCGTTTTCTGATAGTGCCATATTACAAACTATCACCCGAAATAAAGAAGGTAAAATGCTGGTGGAAACGGAAGATGTTAAAGAGTTTACTGACTTCGTGAGTCGCTTAAAGAAGGATTCCGCCGATGAACGAATTCAGTTTGAAACTATAAAAATCGACGGTCCTTTAGCGGTTGTATGGACCCCTTATAATTTTTATCACAATGGTAAGTTTAGTCATTGCGGGGTCAATTCATTTCAATTGGTGCGATTTGACGGCATCTGGAAAATACAATACCTGATCGATACAAGAAGAAGGACGGGCTGCATACCCTGATCACCTCTTTTTAAACCTGTATTTTTTATTCACCTTGGAACTGTTGAAATAATCACTCAGTTCTTTTTCAGTCATGTCGGGTGGGATCATTTCCAGCGGAACGTCTACTAATTGTATTTGTACCTGTCTTAATTCTTCCCGGAGCTTGATTGTTTTCTTTGATACATCCGGGTCCTTCTCCCCGATGATCGCATTGTCGGTAACCATATACTGCAATCGTTTGATAGCAGCCCTAATGACCGAAGCCTGGTTTTGTTCTACCGATTTTGCGGGAGAGGTAGCCTCTTTGATAGGGGTCAACGCAACGCCAACACTCGGCAATACTTTTCCTGTATTTTGAGAGGACCTGCTGGTCGACGTATTTAATATGGTGCCGGTAAGTGCGGTGCTGGCTGCTGTAAGGTCGAAACCGGTTCGGGTTCCTTTTGTTTTTCTTATTTTCTTGTCCAATTGAAAGAACACATATTGCAATTGCATTACGTAAAAAGTAATATTATTGGCGACAGCCGCGTGCTCTTGTACGGCAAAGGGATAATTTAGCGCATCTTTCACAATCACCCTTACTAAGGCAGTATCTCTAACCTTAAAACGCGTTGAACCGATAAAACTAAGAATAACGGTTTTCTGCTTATCCTTGTCGTTTTCATTTACAAAATCATAAGGAGGCGTCCACGAGAAATTATCATCGCAACGCTTTACCATCTTATAACCACCAATGGGGATATTGCTGCTGAAAAGGATGTCGTCAATGGGAAAATTCCCTGCTTCACACAATACGTCAAAACTAACAGGTTTGCCTTCTTCAATTTCCAGCGTGCTGGACACCGTGAATTTTATCTTGGGTTGCAGGACCTCAGTATTATAGAACACCAGGGTAAAACTGGTATCAATTTTATCAGTTGGATCAGCCAGGTTTTGTACGCCCAATTTTACTGAGTATTCCTGGTCGTATTTAAGTTTACCCGATAAGAAAAAAGATTTGTCGGCTTTAAAAGTAAGCAACCCATTGTCCTTGTTTATCCGCATTCCGATTGGTGAGTTTCTCAGGAACCAATAATACTTGCTTTCATCTTTATTGATAGCCAGTTTATACGAAAGCAACGAATCTACCTGCAGGGTAAAGTAAGGGTTAAGGTTAATTATTCTAAGAGGAGTATCGACTATGGCTGGTGGTATAACGGGGGGGATTGTATCGTGAACCTGGGAGACAGCTTGTTTAGACAATAAAATCAAAATCAGACAATTCAACCAGCGGTTTCTCATTCCAATTATTCTTTTTTAATGATTAAACGAGGCGAAGTTAACTCATTTGATGGCAAAATAAACTGCAGTATTTGTAAAACCTTTATATTAAGAAACCCCATCGTAGAAACGACGGGGTGTAAACCAAAACCAACTGCTTATGAGAAAATTTTTAATATTATTATCAGCTTACTGGATGTTTATTTGTTGTACTGATGGTTTGACTACTTCTTTCTTCGGAAGGTTTAATGTTAATACACCATTAACATATTTGGCATCAATATTTGATCCATCAGTTTTTTCATCCAGTGTAAAAGATCTTTTGAATGTACGGTAACTGTATTCTTTCCGGATTTGTTTCTCATTTTCTTCTTTTG
>JANOCH010000743.1:0-2768 GCA_031412015.1 Chitinophagaceae bacterium | reverse complement strand
AAAATCCTTTTCTTTTACGTCTTTCAATTCAAATAATAATTCATTCTCCATGGAAAGAAATTTGATATTGTATTTTTTTTCGCCTCCCTCCGGAAGTACGATGCGGACATAGCCATCTTTAAAAGTATACACACGTTTTGATGGAACGTATATTTCAGCTTTGGGTCGATTATTATTGTTTACCGGGCCTATCAGTATACTATCCTTTATGATTACCGGTACTACCAGGCCCGGCAGATCCGTTTTTACCGGGTCTTTTTTTACCAGAATAACACTGTCAAATTTTGGTCTTTTGGCATCGCTGAAAAGAAAGGCGCCCTTATCCAGCATGATGTAGAGTCGATAGAACATCCGATCACTACTGGCTTTTGTATCGACATAACCGTTTTCAGGAATGGTAGGATCAGCCACGGTCAAAATGGTTTTGAAATTTTTCAAGCTGTCAAAAGAACGTTGTATGCTTATCTGGCGGACGGTTTCAAATGTATTGACCCAGCCGATCACAATACGGCTGCCACCAACATTTTTTACGGAAAATTTTGGAAGGGTATCCTGGGCAATTACTATTTTACCACTTGCTATAATAACTAAAAAAAGGAGCAGGATATGTTTATTCATGATCAGGAAACGAAATAGAGATAGAATCTGTTATTATTGAGTGACAAATATAACGCACGGGGTCAAGAATATTAAAAGATTAACGATCCAGGGGCAAGCGATTTATTTCCCTGCAAACCACCACTATGTATCAGCAGTAAACGGCTTCCCGCGGGAAAATAATTTTTTTCAACGAGGTCGTTGATCGCGTAAAATAATTTACCGGTATAAACAAAATCGGATGGAATACCTGTTTGTCCATAGAATTCATTCATGAACTGAAGTAACGCTGCCGAATGTTTGGCATAACCTCCAAAAGGATAATCGTGAATAAGTTTCCAGTTATCGTTATTGTTTACCATAAGTGCTTGTATCATTTCTTCCAACCCCGTATTATTCTTCAGCACACTAATACCAAGTATCTTTTGTTCAGCCTTGCTGTGATTGATAATTCCTGCCATCATAGTACCGGTTCCCACCGCACAACAATAGTGGGTGTAGTTGTCACGACAATGCTCTAAGATAGTCGATGCTCCCCTGGCTCCCATGATTCCATAACCACCTTCGTTGATAATATAGTATTCTTCCGGTTGAATCGCAGCGGGTATTTCCTTAGAATGGTAATCCGGGCGGGAAATAAAGACGAGTTGCATACCCATTTCTTTAGCACGAAGCAACGTCGGGGAAAGTTGCCGGGGTTCTTCGCCGCGGATGATGCCGATGGAATGGAGTCGGTTCATTTGACAGGCGGCAGCTGTAGCAACGATATGATTGGACCAGGCCCCCCCAAAGGTGAGGATACCTTTTTTATGTTGGGACTTTGCTTCTTCCAGGTAATACCGGAGCTTAAACCATTTATTGCCGGAAATAACCGGGTCGATTTTGTCGAGCCGCAATACATCTGCAGTTATTTCGTTATGCTTGGCTAATGAAATAGTTTCAACGTTTATTTTATCAAATGCCAATCGTTTGATCATAAAATTGACTAAATGGGAAACGAATTTAGATTAATTTCGTACCCAAAAATTAAAGACCTTATGCAACCAACCTTAGTAATTCTGGCGGCCGGTATGGCTTCACGCTATGGAAGTATGAAACAGATCCAGGGTTTTGGCCCGGGCGGAGAAACGATCATGGATTATTCTATCTATGACGCGATGCGTTCAGGATTTGGTAAAGTAGTATTCATTATCCGTCGTGAATTCGCCAATGATTTCAAAGAAATATTCGAGCCCAAACTAAAAGGTCGCATCGAGGTCGATTATGCTTTCCAGGAATTAGAAGCGTTTACTGAAGGGTATGCGATTCCTGAAGACAGGAAAAAGCCATGGGGAACATCGCATGCCGTGCTCTGCGCCATGGATAAAGTCAATGAACCGTTTGCAGTCATCAATGCCGATGATTTCTATGGGCACAACGCTTTTGAAGAAGCAGCTGATTTTTTGGTGAATGATTGCAATGAAAAAAATTTTGCCATTGTAGGATATGACCTGTTGAAAACCTTATCTGATTATGGAACGGTAAACAGGGGTGTATGTACACTCGATAAAATGGGGAACCTGGCAGGCATTACTGAGCGTATCAATATCGCCAAAAAGGAGGGCACTATCCTTTGTGAAGATGGCCTGGAACCTAAAGAGCTTTCAATGGAAACCAGGGTTTCCATGAATTTCTGGTGCTTTGATACTTCTTTCTTTTCTTACACACAAAAGCTTTTCCGTGAATTCTTACAGCATCATGGGCAGGAATTGAAATCGGAGTTTTTTATTCCTATAGTGGCGGACCAGTTTATCAAAGAAGGCGGAAGAGTGGAGATCATTCCTACAACGTCGTCATGGTTTGGAGTCACTTACAAGGAAGATGCTCCTTTTGTGGAAAATAGCCTCAATGATCTTATTAAAAAAGGTGAATACCCCGAAAGGCTCTGGACTAAATAAAATCCCTCGCGAAAGAGACTAAATACAAAAAGCCATACGCTGCGGCGCATGCCTTTTGCTTTATTTAAGAAACGGATCAGTTCACTTTTACCATGAAAACGTATTCTTCCACTTTTTTTACCTGTTGGGTTCGTTCCAGCCCCGTAAGAGAAGACTTTGATGAAAGCTTCACCCGCTGGTAGGAGGTATCCTTTTTCATTTCATTTAATGCATTGTAGATATGTTTTGCCTGTA
>JANOCH010000742.1:0-10530 GCA_031412015.1 Chitinophagaceae bacterium | reverse complement strand
AAAATGAAAGCAGGATCAAGCCTGCGTCGATGAGGGGCAAACCAACCCGGCGTATAAAACGACCCAAACCCGCCATCACAGCTCTTATCCAGATGCCCAAGTGAATAAGCAAACTAAAAAAGCCAGCTTTGGTACCGCCATAATGTTTGCGGACAAAAATACTCATGGCATTATAGAACATCCGCACATAGTTCATACTGCCTCTCTTCGTGCTTTCTCCTTTGAAGTGAATAATGGTGCTGCCGGAAAAATAGTAGTTCTTGTAATTTCCTCCGGTCGCATCGCAGACTGTTTTCTGTATCCGGTAGCTCAGGTCCACATCCTCGCCATACATAAAAAATATTTCATCGAAGCCCCCTGTTTTATCAAGCACTTCCTTCTTTACCATCATAAAAGCCCCGGCTAATACATCAATTTCATGGTCCTTGTTTTCATCTAAATGCCCGAGGTGATACCTTGAAAAAACCCTGGAACGCGGAAATAGCCGGGAAAGACCCGATAGTTTGAATAAGGATGTCAGCGGCGAAGGAAAGGACCGCTTTGATTCCTTTAAAAATCTTCCGCTGCCATCCAGCATTTTTATTCCCAATGCACCTGCTTCGGGTTTCGACTGTAAAAAAGCGATGGCTTTTTGAAAGCAATCTTCCGGGATAATGCTGTCCGGATTGAGAAACAATACAAATTGCCCGCTGGCCAGCTTTAGTCCCTGGTTGCACGCTTTGGCAAACCCGGTATTTTCGTCATTCGCCAGGAAACGAACTCCGGGAAACTGTGGTTGCAGGTAACCAATGCTATTGTCTGAAGAGTTATTATCAACAACAATTATTTCTGAGGTGATATCCCGCACAGCTTTACGGACAGTATATAAACACTGTTCCAAAAAATGCTTTACATTATAATTGACTATAATAATGGATAACTCCAAGAATTGGCGGTGTTAGAGCTACGAAGTACGAAGTTTTAAGGAACAGTTCAAAATAAGGAGCCATCCGGGAAATCCTTCGGATCTGTTTTAATCTCTGGTTATCTTTGCCCATGCTCAAAAACACCCTTATTGAAGCCGCTAAAGCCGGCGCCGCGGAAATCGTACGTTTTTTCAACACTGATTTTAAAATAACGAATAAAGAAGGTATCAATAACCCTGTCACTGAAGCTGACCATGCTTCAGAAAAAGCCATCATGGCCATCATCAAGGCAAAATATCCTGACCATTATATCTTAAGCGAAGAGGCCGGAAAGATCGTACAGGACTCTACTTACAAATGGATCATAGATCCCATAGACGGTACTATCAATTTTGCACATGGCATTCCTATCAACTGTGTTTCCATTGGCATCGAACATGAAGGTGAGATGATGATGGGTGCGGTTTACAACCCGCACATGAATGAATTCTATTTCGCGGAAAAAGGTAAGGGCGCAACGCTTAATGACAAACCAATAGGAGTTAGTGCGGAGTCTGAAGTAATAAAAGCCTGCCTGGTGACCGGCTTTCCGTATACTTATTTGGATATGGCCAATGGACCATTGGAAATTTTCGAACGCTTTATCCGAAAAGGTGTACCGGTTCGGCGACTGGGTTCGGCGGCGATTGATCTGTGCTGGGTGGCTGCGGGAAGATTTGATGGGTTTTACGAACACAAACTGGAAGCCTGGGATAGCGCAGCGGGTTATTTAATGGTGGAGGAAGCCGGGGGAAAGGTGACTGACTTCAAAGGAGACAAGTACTCTCCTTACCAACACCGGATATTGGCGACTAATGGAAAAATCCATGCTGAAATGCTGGAAGTGATCAATAATGAAAAAATTTTATGAGTAACGAGAGAACAGAAATATCCAGCCTTGGTGAGTTTGGTTTAATTGACCATTTAACAAAAAACATTGAGTTGCAAAATGCCTCTTCGTTGCTTGGCGTTGGCGATGATGCGGCGGTGATCGATCATTTTGGCAAACAAACAGTTATTACCACCGATTTGTTGGTAGAGGGTGTTCATTTTGATCTGATGTACACACCATTAAAACACCTGGGGTACAAAAGCGTGGTCGTTAATCTGAGTGATATTTATGCAATGAATGCCACGCCTACACAGATCGTACTAGGCATTGGCTTCAGCAACCGTTTTAGCCTGGAGGCGTTGGAAGAGTTTTATGAAGGAGTATATGCTGCTTGCTCTGCCTATGGAATTGACCTGGTTGGAGGTGACACTACTTCGTCGCAGAAAGGATTTATTATTTCCATCACGGCTATCGGGGAAGTCACACCGGATAAATATGTAAAAAGAAGTACCGCTCAAAAAGGCGACCTGCTTTGCGTTAGCGGTTTCCTTGGCGCCGCTTATGTAGGATTGCTTTTTATGGAACGTGAGAAAAAGATCTTTGTAGAAAATCCCGGTGTGCAACCCGAACTGGAAGGTGAATCATTTGTGATAGGAAAGTTATTAAAACCAGAGGCAAGAAAAGATATCATTGAGTTTTTCGCACAGGCGGAGATCGTCCCTACGGCCATGATGGATATAAGTGATGGACTAAGTTCCGAGATACTACATATCTGCAAACAAAGTAACCTGGGTTGTGTGTTGTATGAAGAAAAAATACCGATCGCGGAAGAAATGAAAACCGCCGCTTATAAATTTGAAATCGATCCGACGGCCTGTGCATTGAGTGGCGGTGAAGATTACGAACTGTTGTTTACTATTTCTCAATCGGATTATGACAAACTGGTATTAAATGAACAGATCAGCGTGGTGGGATATATGACTGAACCGGAGCAAAATGCTAACATCATTACAAAAGGCGGAAGTAAATACCCTATCACCGCACAGGGTTGGAATCACATGAGAAACCCCTAAATCCCCTAAAGGGGACTTTAAACCCTGATAGCTGAAAACTTATTATTTTTTGTATGGTTATATGCCAAAAAATGAAATTGTTGTTTTTCTTTTTGCCCGCCATTATTCTTTTTACAGGATGCGGCGTTAACAGCCATTCCTTTTCTCCCAATAAAAAATATTCTCCCCAACGTTTACAAAAAGACTATTCCATTTATCAACAGATATTGGAAGATGCACATCCGGGTCTTTACTGGTATACAAGTAAGGACAGTATGGATCATCACTTCAACTGGGGCCGTCAGCAGCTAAAAGATTCGCTGACAGAAGGAGATTTTAGAAAAGTGCTGAACTATGTTACTGCAAAGATCAACTGCGGGCATACCTCAGTGAGATCTTCTAAAAAATTTCTTAACTACCTTGATACGGCCCGCATTGCTCGGATATTTCCTCTCAGTCTTAAACTATGGGATGATACAGCCGTGGTAGCAGCCAATCTTAATCGTCGCGACAGCCTGTTGAAACGGGGAGTACAGGTCAATAAAATAAATGGCCGTTCTGTAAAAGAAATCGTGGACACTTTATTTGAATACGTTTCGACCGATGGCTATAATACGACGCATAAGTACCAGGCGCTGAGCAACCGTGGATATTTTGGTTCTTTATACACTTCGCTATTTGGATTTTCTGATAATTATAGCATTGACTATACAGATAGTACAGGGCTGCTAAAAAATACCAGCATAAAACCTTACCGGCCATCCTCAGATACTATCGGCCGTGCGGCAATGATGCCTGTTCGACAGGTGCCACAACCTTCCAGAAAAGAGCGGAAAGCAAAACAGCGTAATTCCGTCAGGTTATTAAAAATAGATTCGACCAACCAGGTGGCGATGATGGATCTTAATTCTTTTGGAAGAGGTTATGGATTGAAAGGTTTTTTTCGTCGTTCTTTTAGAGCCTTGCGAAAAAATGAGATCGGTCATTTAATGATAGATGTGAGAGGAAATGGCGGAGGAAGTGTTACCAACTCCACGCTGATCTCCCGTTATATCAGCGATCATCCATTTAAAGTAGCTGATTCATTGTATGCGATTACAAAAAAGAAAAAGTATAGCCGGTACATAAAAAATGATTTCTTTAACCGGCTTTTCCTTACTTTTTTTACCAGGCGAAAATCAGATGGTTACCATCATTTCCGGTATTTTGAAAGACATTATTTCAAACCAAAAAAAAGAAATCATTTTGACGGGCAGGTGTACATCATTACCGGTGGAAATTCTTTTTCAGCAACCACTTTGTTCGCCAGTTCGCTGATCAGTCAAGACAATGTAACGGTGGTAGGAGAAGAAACAGGAGGGGGGGCTTATGGAAATTCAGCCTGGCTTATTCCTGATGTTACCTTGCCTGAAACAAAAGTTCGTTTTCGTTTGCCTCTTTTTCGACTGGTGATTGACAAGAATTATCCTAAAAACGGTAAGGGAGTTCAGCCTGAGGTTCCATCCAAACCAACGATAGATGCCATTAAACGGGGAGTTGATTTCAAATTGGAAAAAGCGATGGAATTAATAAAGAAAGATAAAGAATCAAAGCGACCGCCGGGGCTTATTCAGTAAACCTTTACAGCAATGCCGGGGCCACCAGCACGCAGCCCGGCCTTTTCGACACCAATGATCATATTGAAAAAATTTTTAACCAGTAATAATTGTGAAATTATCTCCATCACACCAGAAAGGAAATTTTCCTCTTATTGATTGCAAATGATCTTTGTTGAAAGTGATAGTGAAAATATCTTCTTCATCTTTCTTCTGATATAAAATTTCTCCCAAAGGATCAATGGCCATACTATCACCACTGTGATTAATGGAATTACCATCATTACCAACCCGGTTTACTCCAACGACATAACTCTGATTTTCGATAGCCCTTGCCTGGAGCAATGTTTTCCAGGCCGTATTTCTTCTTTCAGGCCAGTTGGCAACATAGATCAATACATCATATTCGGGCCCCCTACCAACCTCCCCCGGTGGGGGAGGTGCTTGACGACTCCAAACGGGAAACCGCAGATCATAACATACCTGCAGATTTATTTTCCATCCTTTTACCGAAGCGATCAATCTTTTCGTACCGGCGGTATAATGATCGTCTTCTCCGGCAAAAGCAAACCGATGTCGTTTATCATAGACGCCGTATTGACCGTTGGGCAGCATCCAGATCAAACGATTGTAGTAAACTTCACCCCCCGCCCCCGCCAAAGGTGAGGGAGCCGATTCTTTTATGATGATACTTCCCGTGAGTATGATTTTTTTTTGAGCAGCTATCTTTTTCATCCAGTTCACAGTATCGCCGTCCATTTTTTCAGCCAGCATTTCGGGCTTCATGCTAAAGCCCGTGCTGAACATTTCAGGCAATACAACGATCTCCGTCTTTTCGTTAATAGAAAGAATTTTCTCCTCCAGCATTTGCAGGTTGGCCCTTTTATCTTCCCAGTGAAGTTTTGTTTGTATGAGTGAGATAATAAGTGTTGACATTGTAGTTAAGTAGAAAAGGTAATTTGGTCCCGTTGGCCTTGTATGTTTTATTTATAAATAAAGTTTTATTGATGGCGCTAAAAGGCAATAACGATTATTAAATATGATTTTTCTACAAATCGATGTCTTCCCTGATTTTCTTCGGCAAACTTTTAACCACCAAATCATATGAGTGATCGATCCATTCTTTCAATTGTTTGGAAGATACGGAACCATCCACTACGATCGTATTCCAGTGTTTTTTATTCATGTGATAACCCGGCACTACGCATGAAAATTGTTCTCTCAATTCCATTGCTTTATCGGGTTGACATTTTACATTAAAACGTAATTCTTCATTATCCAGCCCTGTTAGCAAAAAAACCTTCCCCCCAACCTTATAAACAAGCGTATCCGGCCCGAAAGGAAGGCCTTCCTCCGTGCCGATTTTTGACAGGCAATATTCTCTTAATTGTTCAATATCCATCGTTTATAAAAGCATTTTTTTATAATGAAACCGGCAGGTAAAATTACGATATAAAAGCTTTTTTTATTTCTCCTCATAACATTTGATTTCTATGGGGCTTTTAATATATTGTGGGGTATTTCTTTTGGTTTAAAACCAATTCCTGGGAAACCCGGCCGGGTAATCTGCCTTTCACCCGAATTAATTAATTAATGAACCCTACTAAAACACTACGCACAGCATTGCTATGTTGTGTTAGCATCCTCACCCTGTGTTTTGCCAGCAAGGCACAGGTGATTGCAGGAATAAGTGCTAACGGAAGGGTTATGATACACGGCGATACCATGAATGTTTGCAGGGGTACCAGTATTGTTTATGAAAGTGTAGCACAAGGGTCTCCTGTTATTAACTGGCGCTTCAATAATGGTTTACCGGGTACAATGACCGGCGCCGGTCCATTCAGCATTACCTACAATACAAATGGATACGACACAACTTTTCAATCGGTAGGAACCGGCGCTTTTGCTGATTCCATGTTTATTATTGTGCGTGTATTCGACCTAAGGCCGACAGTAGATTATAATTTTTCTCCTGATAATGTATGTGGTAATGAAAATGTGCAGTTTACTAATCTAACCAGCATTGGTGAGCCCTTTAGTTATTTCTGGACCTTTGATGATGGAACTACCAGCTTAGAACAGGACCCTACTCACCAATTCTTATCAGCGGTAGGTACTACGGGTATTCAATCTTTCCAGGTGAAGCTGATAGTGACCAACTCCAGCTTTTGTGTTGACTCCATCACTAAAACGGTTACCATCAGAACTGTTCCTGATGCCGCTATCGGGAACGCTGATCCTTTTGTTACGGTTAGCACGGACGATGATAATGTTACCATTTTTAAAACATGCGAAGGTCAGCCCACTCATAATTTCAAGTTTACTAACGAGTCTTCCACCATACCGGTCAATGCGTCGTACACCGTTAGCTGGGGCGACGGCTCTCCCGATTCTGTTTTTACCAGTTGGCCAACAGGAACAATTATCAATCATACTTATCCTGCAGGGTCAAGTACAATGACGGTAAGTGTGACGGGAACCTCAGGCTGTATAGGAATAAGAAGCTACATCGTTTATGTCGGGATATTTCCCTTTGGCAGATTGGCCGTTAATGGCAGTACGGAAATCTGTGCAGGTGATTCGTTGAGTTTTAATATAACCGATACAGAAAATAATTCTCCCGGAACCAGGTATTTTTTTTACATAAATGATGGTACGGAATCACAGTTTTATCAGCACCCTATTCCAACGATACTTGGTCATCGGTTCAACAGAGGCTCCTGCTCTTCTTCAAGCAGTGATAGTAACGACGATGTTTTTGACAACGCTTTTGGCGCCTATATGCTGATACAAAATCCATGCGGTGTCAGCAGTGCTTCGATCGTTCCAATTTATGTTTCAGGAAGACCAGCGCCTGCTATCAATGTTTCCGCACCGGCCACCTGTGTCAATAATACTGTCCAGATTATAAATACTTCGAGTTTCGGTAACCTCATTACTCCAACAGGTGGAACTGGTTCTGTCTGCGAGGATAAAGGAAAAAATGTTTGGTCGATCACTCCCGCAACCGGGTTCATTCTTGCCACGGGAAGTTTAGGATCATTGAACGGAAACCCGGCTGATCAAACCATCTGGACCGACGCCTCCGATACATTAGATATTCAATTTACAACGCCCGGCACCTATACGGTAAAGATCTATATCGCCAACGACCGCTGCGGACTCGATAGCACTACCACTACCATTTGTATTCGAAGCCTGCCGCAGGCTTCATTTATCATGAGCCAGCAAACAAGTTGTGGACCGGTTACATTGGATCTTACTAATACCTCTCCGGTCAATGAATGTAACACCGCAGACGACGAATATTTATGGAGTGTTGTCTATAGCGATCCTGAAGGTTGTGCTGTAGCCGGTGATCCAACCTATTCGTTCGCAAATGGAAGCACCGAAACCTCTAAGTCGCCATCACTATCATTAACAGCAGCGGGTAGGTATATTATCCAACTGGTATTAAGAGCTACTAATTCCGGAACCGGCTGCGCTGATGGAATTTATTCAGATACTTTTTATGTAAAAGGACCACTTAAAACGGTGGTAGCTGCTCTGCCCACGGTTTGTGTCAATAACAATATTTCGCCGACCGTTGCCATTACCAGTTGTTATTCAAACGGGCCATACGGCTATCAATGGAGTTTTGCTAATGGTACTCCGGCAACGTCGATAGATTCCTTACCAGGTAATGTTTCATTTTCTGTTCCGGGAACACATGCTATAAAGTTAATAGTAACAGACAGCAGTTGTATGCAATCGGACACGACAAATAATTCCGTCATTGTTGTGCCACTACCGGCTACCGGGATAGCAAACGATACAACTATCTGCAGTGGAGCAACCATAGCCTTAGGTGGAGTCGCCGTTGCAGGAGTTACCTACCAGTGGAGCCCGGCAACAGGATTAAATGATCCATTGATCGCAAACCCCGAAGCAATATTGAACTACAATGGTACAGGAAACGATACTACTTATACTTATTATCAAACTATTTCCCAGGGGGCTAACTGCAGTAAACTTGATTCTGTAAAAATCATTGTCAAAAGAAGTCCTGTTGTTACAGTAGATCCCGTTTCATCACAAATATGTTTGGGTACCGCCATTCTATTGACTGCCAATGGAGCTGATGCTTATACATGGACGCCTGCAGCAACATTGAATAGTTCGACATCTAGCGCAGTATTAGCCACTCCATCAGCAACTGCCACCTATACAGTTACAGGGTCTTTGGCAAATGGATGTACCGATGAGCAACCGGTTACGGTGACAGTATTTGATGCGCCAATTTCAAACTTTGATGTGTCGCCCTTAAAAATATGTACCGGTCAATCTGTAACAGTAACAAACCAGTCAACTAACGCAACGGAATATGAATGGATATGGGGAGACGGATCGAATTCTTCTTTTACCAACGGTCAGCATATATATACCACAGCCGGTATGTATGACGTATCACTGGTGACGCGAAGGGTTGACGTTTCCGGTTTTGTTTGTGCAGATACAACCACGAAGCAAGTTGAAGTAATCAATAAAATCGCGGCGCAGATCATTGTCCCGCCAGGAAGCAAATGTGTTCCCTTTACTTTACAGGCCGATGCTGGTGATGTTACCGGGGCAAGCCTGGTGGAATGGGTGATCTATGACAGCAGTGCCGCACCTGGAGAATTTCCGGCTACAGGTCCTGCCGCAACTCATTTATTTACAAAAGCGGGTTCATATTCCGTAAGATTGGTTGTCCATTCCGCAGCAGGCTGTACAGATACTGCTTTTTATCAATTCAGCGTTTCCGGCACGCCTGTTACCACTTTTGACCCGCAGCTAATAACTATCTGCGGCCAGGACACTACCATTACTTTCACAGCCCAAACAATTGCGGGAGGCGATGACGCTATCAACTATAAATGGTTTGTCAATGATAATCTGGAAGCAACATCAAACCCTTTTACTTATCATTTTATTGGTACGCCCGGCAACACAGCTGCAGAAGAGTTTAATATAAAACTGGAAGCGCAAAATGCGAGCGGTTGCGGTGAAACATCATTGACCGGGAAAGTAATTCTTCAACCCATCCCGACCGCTTCTATCCAGGTCAGCCCGGGTTTGGTTCAGCAGCAGCCTAACTATGAATTTACTTTCAAAGATGTTGCTCCTGCCAATCCAAATAAAGTTTATACCTGGTCGATGGGCGACAGAACTCAACAAACATTGGATGGCCAGCAGGTAATTTACCAGTATGGTGATACGGGAACTTATAAAGTAAACCTGGTGGTCAAAGATTTTGCTACCGGTTGCTCCGCTTTGGATTCGGTAACCGTTTCAATATTACATGTGCCGGGTTATATACAAGTGCCTAATGCCATTTGTCCCGGTTGCAGTAACATTAGTATCCGGCATTTTTTACCGTTGGCAAAAGGGCTAAAAAAATATCGTTTGACTATTTATACTACGCTGGGGCAAAAGATATTTGAAACAACAAGTTTAGACGGACAGGGATCGCCGAATGTGGCCTGGGATGGTACCCTCAACGGCAAACCTTTGCAACAGGATGTATATAGCTGGCAGATAGAAGGATTGTTCAGTAATGGATCAGAATGGAAAGGAATGTTGTACCCGGGGAAATCCAGGCCGGTGAAAGCAGGATTTATTACTGTTATCAAATAAGAGAATATAAATAACGTTGACTATTTTATAAAAAGGCAGATGATTAAAACATTTTCTCAAATGATCATAAAAAGTAAAGTCATACTAATCATATTGGCATTGACTTGCTTTATAAATCATTTGGTTTGTGCCCAGGATCCTGTTTATTCACAACCTTATTTAACGCCAATTAATTTAAATCCCGCAGCTACAGGCACTGGCGATTATGATCTTAGGATGAGTGCTATTTATCGCCGTCATTGGTGGAGTATCCCTTCCCAAATGAATTACATGGCCTTTTCTGTTGACAAGTTCCTTCCATCGATCAGCAGTGGTATTGGTTTATTGGCTACAAAATCAGATGAAGGATATTTGAAAAAAACAGGTGTATATGCTTCGTATGCCTATACAGTATGTGCGGGCACGGCCAGTGCTGCGGAAAATGGAGGTTCGCCAAAATGGTTTTGGACCGG
>JANOCH010000741.1:0-2091 GCA_031412015.1 Chitinophagaceae bacterium | reverse complement strand
CCATTTCATAACCAGCTTTGGTATTAATACCAAAAACATTGAATGCGATCACAATTCCATCCTTTGCAGCGGGGCCACCCGGAAAGCTTGAATAACCAGCCGCCCTGCCCATATTGCAAACCCAAATATTCAGGTAGTTTTTGGCATCCCAGGCATCACTACCGGTTTCAGCAGAAAACTTCATCTTGTCATCCGCGTTCCAAATTCTAACAGGTGTATATTTTCTGATAATGCCCGTAGTATTGCGGCGCTGGGGATCACTAATCGCCAACTGAAATTCTATTTCACAATCAGCCGCGATTGCTTTAAAGGCAGTGGGAGTATTTACGGTGTCAGCATTAAGACGACGAAAATTTTCATTCAACACACGTAACTGGCTATACACTTTTTCATCACTGATATTTTCGCCAGGCTGGTTGTATAATATATGTACAACTACAGGAATTTTTATTATGACATTTCCGCCCTGGGGCCTGCCCGCAAAATTTGCAGCACGGGAAGCTATTTTTTGCTGAATAAAATTTTCAATAGTGCTTAGTTCATTCCGGAGAGAAGGATCATTGAGCAACTCCTGTTGTTTATAACTATAAGAGGAACAAGTCTGCTGCGCAAGCAACTGACAGTGAGATACCAGTATTATCAATACTGCAAAGATTAGGGTACGCATAGCTCAGTGAATGAAGGGTACTTTTAAGCATGGCTAATAGTTTTCGCCATGAGCATTCACATGGAATTGGAAGATAAAATCAGAATAATGGAACTAGTAACCTGGTATTTGAGGGTATATGAATTCAAAAGGCGGATACCGGAAGAGTCAAAGTATGGACCAAATATAAGTATTTTAATTTGGTAATTTTCAATTTTTTAGATCGTATTTTCCCTATAAACCATAAAAAAACTGAAGAACGTTTAACAATCGAAAAAGTACGTATCCCTTACTTTTGTAAAGCGAGGATTTACAAGCTCAAAGAAATTACGCATGAAAAAAACGTTCTATGCTGTGGCACTTGTTTTTGTAGCAGCTTCCTGTAATAGCTCTGATACCAACAACGAACCCGGCCCAAACAGTATAGCTACCCCGGACGCCCCAAAGTCAATTGGATATTCAATTCTAAAAACCTACCAGCACGATACTTCGTCTTTTACCCAGGGATTGATAATCTACGATGGTGATTTATATGAAGGAACCGGAGAATATGGGCATTCAAACCTGATGAAAGTAGACCTGAACAGCGGGAAAATTCAAAAAAAGATTCCATTGGATGCAAAGTATTTTGGTGAGGGCATTACGATCCTTCGGGATACCATTTACCAATTAACCTGGCAGGAAAAAGTGGTATTTGCCTATACCTTAAAAGACTTTAAGAAAATTAAAGAATTCAAGATCGATACGGAAGGGTGGGGAATAACTACGGACGGGCAGGAGCTGATCGTCAGCGATGGTACCAGCAATCTATACTACTATAACCCGACTACTTTTCAATTATTAAGAACACAATCCATTACAGAAGGTGGCAGTCTTTCCTATAACCTGAATGAACTGGAATATATAGATGGCTATATCTATGCCAATCAATGGCAGGCGCCGTATATTCTGAAAATAGATCCGGGTAGTGGAACTATCATCGGAAAAATCGATGTCACCAATATATGGACCCGTGTTAAGGCCAAAGACCCGGTAGCGGATGTTCCCAATGGCATAGCCTACGATACCGCCACAAAAAAAATTTTTATTACAGGCAAAAAATGGCCTGAGTTATACGAAATAGAACTTAGCAAATAACCATGAGAATCTTCAACCCAAAAGCTCTCAGGAGGTTTTAAGTCTTGTTCACTTTCATTCTACACAACAAATCATGAGATATGCGTACACTGATTTTACTTCTAGTTCTTATCCCCTTTTTTTCGATTGCACAAAAGAAGGCAATCACGTTAGAAGATATCTATAAAAATGGAACATTCCGCGGCGAGCCTGTTGCGGCGGATTTTGGAAAAACTTCCACTGATCCCAAACTTCCGGAAGGTTTGAAAGATGAAAATGGTAAGAATTTCCAATTACAAGCGATTCACACTCGCGGACACGCCCGAGGA
>JANOCH010000740.1:0-5851 GCA_031412015.1 Chitinophagaceae bacterium | reverse complement strand
TTAAAAGCAACTGGCGGTATGCCTAACATACATCTTATCTTTAATGGAGTAGTAATAAAAAAGGCACCCGGCCTGGATTATTGGAATAGTTATGGTTACAACGGATACCGGTATGGAAATAAGAACCCTTATACCAAACCTGATGATGATACAAAGAAAAAGGTAAGATCGAAAAATAAAATACCTGAACAGGATAAAGAATCATAGATCCAACAAAATTGATCGGGCGGTTAGACTGCCATCCCAGTATAAAGAGCTGGTCAAATCATAGTAGCTCCTAGTTATTGTACCAATGGTGCAAGTTTCATCGATAAAAAAATATCTCTGGTTCCTGGCCCTTGTTGTACTTACGGTACTGGCTACGTATTTTACATCAGCTGTAATTTCCTCCGCCTGGTATATTACACTTTTAGTATTTTATTTTAGATCCAGGGATGAGGCATTCTGGCTTGCCTTCTTTTTTGTTACGACGGATGGTTTTATGGGTTTCCTGGGGATTTACACTACGGTTATTAAAGCAATCCCCGGATTGCCAGGTATCGAGCTCGCCCAGTTTTATATTATACTGAGTTTAATAAAAGTTCTTTCTACGAAAAATACAACCCGGCTATTTTATGGTAACTGGATGTTCGGAATTTTGTTATACACCCTGTTCCTCATACTGTTTGGCATTATGAACGGCCTCGATAACGAGGTCAATGTCTATTTCAGGGTGGTAAAAATAACGTTGCCCTTCCTGTTGTTCTATACTGTACCGAGGCTATTGAAAACGATCGGCGACTATGAAAATTTGTTTGGTTATCTCTTTGTAGTTGTGTTGCTTGCATTTGTTGCGCAGTTGCATGCGTTGTTTACCGGGTTTGATCCGAAAAAATATTTTAATTTGTCTAATGATCCTGATGCTGAAGAAATAGCGGAATTAGAAGTTGGCCGGAATTTCCGGGTATTATACAATCAATCTATTACATTGTTCAGCCTTTTCGGGGCATTGTATTTCCTGGTATTGAAAAGGCTGAGGACGTTTAAAGATTCCTGGCTGTATTTAATTGTTGTTTCATCTTTCGCACTGGCTTTTTTATCAGCAACCCGGGGTTATATACTGAGCATAGGCTTCGTGATTTTTTTGTTTTTCATCTTTGTCCAGAAGTTGAATGTGAAGCAGGTAGTTGCATTTTCGTTTCTTTTTATTTGTTTGCTTTTTACAGGGCTGTCCAGCCAAAAAGTCAGCACACAGATAGAATTCAGTATCGACCGGTTGCTGACTTTGAATTCGTTGGCGGACGGAGATATATCTGCGGGTGGAAGCCTAATCCGGCTAAGTGAGCGGGGGCCGCGGGTAATGAAGGCCTGGTCAGAAAGCCCTGTTTTGGGTGCAGGATTTTCAAATAAATTTTTTGCAAGCGAGGACTTTCATGTTGGCAATCAGAATATATTATTACATGCAGGCATCGTTGGGTTTGTACTGTTTTCAGGGTTCATTTTTTATTTTATACGCAAGATGCTTAGCTGCTACTTTAATTCATCACGAAGTAATCCATTTTCACCGACGTTTCTTGTTTTTGTGATATTTCTGTTAGGATGGCTAATCGTTCATTCTACCTCAAACCAGCAGTTTGCTTTTTATGGGCTACCTAACGATGTTTTTCCGCAGGCGATTTTCCTGAGCCTGGCCGGTTTAACCTATAAAGAAAGTAAGCGGATGCAGGCAGTTTGATTTATGATTGGTTAGCTGCTTTCAAGTCCAGAGTATGTTCGGATTATTTCGGTAATTATATTTTATAGATTTTTTTCCAGTGTTTCCTTTAAAACAAAACCGGGTTATATTATACAATGCCTGAAAACATCCATTTGGTACACCTGTCCTCGGGTCCTGGTGGCATCGAAGTACTTTTCCCGGTAATAATAAAAAATATACCGGAACGTTCGTTTTCTGCATTTGTCATCAGGAACGAGCATTTGACGAATAGTGTGTACAACAACGTACCTGTTTCAGTTACATATGGTAGTAACAGGAATATCCCGGCCTATCTTAAAATGTGGTTATATACAATGAAAAACAGGACCGCCATTTTTCATGTATGTAATATCGGACCGGTATTTTTATTGTTAATGAAGCTGGGAGGAGCAAAAAAAATAATTTACGGCATTCATGGAACAATTTACTGGAAGAATAAATTTGAAAGATGGATTTACCGGCTCATCTGGCGAATGGCTTTGTCAAAAAGAACAAAGCTGATAGCTAATTCCGATCATAGCAAAAGCGAGTTCTTGCTGAAAATAGCTCCTCTTGTTAATATACGGGTGTTATACAACCCGATTGATCTGCATAGATTTAGTCCGGGTGAGAATGATACAAAAAGTGATGGGATTTTAATAATCTATAGCGGCCGCTTAGAGAAAGGTAAAAGTCTTGAAAAATGGATAGAAATCGCTTCTTTTGTGCATTTTAATATGCCAGATACTCGTTTTGAAATTTATGGAGACGGGTCGCTTAAATCTACCCTTCAGCAACAGATAACGGCATTGGAGGCGGATGAGTATATAAAAGTGAAAGGGTTTAAAAAGGATATTGAAAATGCGTATAGACGGGCCGATGCTTTTTTGTTTTTATCGGAATACGAATCATTTGGCAATGTCGTAGTAGAAAGTATTTTGTGCGGCACACCTGTTATTGCTTCACCGATACCTGTAATGAAAGAAATATTTTGTGATTACCCTCAGTTTGTACTCAGCGAAAGAGATGATGTTAAGGAACAGGTGCTTTTAAAATTACGTAGCCTCGCCGGGCTGAAGAATCTTACCACTTGCGCCCGGAAAAGTTTTCTAAAGCGATTTTCAGTGGATCAGCATATTCATTCATTAGATAGTATTTACAGTGAGTGTGAAAAATAATCTGCCAATTATTCCCGTCGTCTGCTATCATAGCATCGGGCCGGTTAACAAAAACTGGAACCGGAGTTTTTTAACATTGGAGCTAGCTTTTTTTGAAGACCAGCTTCGTTATTTCAAGGAGCATTTTCAACCGGTATTTCTCAAAGAATACTGGAACATTCGGTGTAAAAAGCAGCCACTTATAAAAAACCCTATCGTCATAACTTTGGATGATGGGTTTCTCGACAACTGGATTTGGGCCTTTCCCTTATTAAAAAAATATAATCTGAAGGCGACCATTTTTGTATGCCCTGAATTGGTTGATCTCCAGAATAAGATCAGACCCAACCTGGAAGATTATTGGCGAAAAATCGTGAGTTATGAAGAAATTAACCAGTTAGGCTACTTGAGTTGGTCCGAATTGAAAGTGATGCTCGACAGTGGTTTGATTGATATCCAGTCGCATACTATGAGCCATACCAGGTATTTCGTTTCTGATAAATTAACCGGGTTTCATCACCCCGGAAATGATTGCCTGTACCCGGTAGGAAATTTGTTTCCTCATTTGAAGCCATATCACATTCTTAGCCGATCATTTGAAAAGCAGATCCCGTATGGTTACCCGTTGTTTGAGGAAATGTCCTCAGTATGTGCAAGGCGGGTTATGATTAATGAATCATTTATTGAGATATGTATAAAGGACCTGGCCCATTATGATTTTGATAAATATTCATTTACTACTGCGTTCAATGAAGTGGTTGGTCTGTATGATGAGTATAGATCGGATGGGAAACTAATTACTGATGTTGAAACGGATGAATCGATCATGAAGCGACTACGCTACGAGATCATTGACTCAAAAAAGATCCTGGAAGAGAACCTGCAGACCAGGATTGAGTTTTTATGCTGGCCGCATGGGGATAATACAGAAGCGGCCCACCAGCTTGCCATCGAAGCCGGTTACCTGGCAACAACGGCGGGTAGTAAAATTAAATTCGAGGATAGTATTGATCGTATCCCGAATAGAATTGGGATGTCGCATGTCAGGAATAATCGGTTCTTATCAAATCTTAAAGCCAGGTATAAAATTGGAAGCTCTCTGGGTTTATTTCCTTACAAGCAGGTAAACGTGTCTTACAACCTCGTCAGGTATGGCAAAGCCAGGATTTAGACTATACAAGTAATACTGTAATGCAATTTCACCTTAAAATAGATTTCAAATCTATCCCTCGCTTCAATGAAGAGATCTTCAAATTGGAAGGAGCCAATACCAACTGGGTGGAAAATCAGTTGATGATGGAGGATGCAGACCGGCATACCAGGGTAATTACTGTTAGGAGCAGTACCAAAGCAGGGTGGCTTATTGGAGATCCGGTATTTGGGAAAGCGAAAAAGGAATCAATAGAGAGATACCTTGAGGAATCAGATTATACCAATTTGCTGCAAATTATTAACGGCCACTACCGGATGATTGTATTTGACCGAAAAAATATTTCTCTCACTATTTCAAGTTCTTTGTTTGGGATTTTGCCATTATACTATTATTTCGACAGTGAGATGGTTTACGTTTCAACGAATAGCAAATCAATTTCAAATGCTACCGGTCAAACAAAGATCAATAAACGATTTATTCTTGAAAACGTATTGTTTTATTATCAATTATTTAATGAAACGGCTTATCAGAATATTAAGAGAATTCCTGCCCACCATGTGTTACACATTTCGGACAAAGGCACCAGGTTTATAAAACACAATGATATTTCAGACTGGTTTGTGCAGCATCCAAAACCCTGGAAGAAGTCAACCGGGGAAATGTCAGATTTGTTTATAGACCGTGTACAGCATTATTTACCTGACGAGCCCTACAACCACGCTCTTACCGGTGGGTTTGACGGCAGAAGCCTGGTAGCTTGCGGACTTTATCATCAGAAGAAATTTGAGACATATAGTTTTGGCAATGAATGGTCTGATGATACCAGGATTGCCGCCAAGTTGTGTTCAATATCTGGTCTGAAGTTTAATTTGATACCATTAGATCAGGAATATGTAACGGATCATAGCCTGGCAGACGGGTTGGAATTTATTACAAACTCAGAGGGTAATGCTGGTTTTGCAAGAGCACATTACCTTTTTTCCTGTAAGATATTAAGCAAGGAGACAAAATACCTTGTTACCGGCAATTTTGGAAGCGAAATATTCCGTGCCGCCCACAATGCCGGTGCTGTTATAAGTAATAATCTCTATTATTTATTTAATACGGGGAATATTGATGAGGCATTGCAACGAGTTGAAAATTCTCCTGAGTTTAATTGGATAAACAGGGAGGAAATGGCAGGTGAATGGGATGAACTGAGATCGGATATTGCTACACTGCCTGTTTTTAGTAATGCGTATCCGGGGATGTCGCAAAACGAAAAATTCTATTTGTTTGTTTTTGAGGAGGTGTTCCGGAAATATTTTGGTCCCGAAATGGTAAATCAATTTCAGTACATGAACAATCGTACTCCTTTTCTGGATATCCAGTTTTTGAAAAAACTACTTCATACCCGGCTGGCCGGGGTCTACTCTGATTTTTTTGAAAACAATCCGTTCAATCGATTTAAGGGCCAGGTATTGTATGCGCATTTTATGAGGAAGGCCTACCCGGCGTACAATGAAATTTTGACGGATAAAGGTTACAGGCCAAAGGATTTGCTTAGCCTTGTCGGAAAATTTTATATTACTAAAAGCTATTGTAAAAAGAAATTGAAAAAACCTGGTATGGAGATCGATCCAAATAGTGTTGGGGATGTTTTTGCCTTTAACAGGCCGTTTCATCAGCAACAGCATATAGACCCCGGTATTTTTAATGCGGAAAGATTTAAAGATTCGTTGGCGTCAAACCAGGGCACACATGATTTTTTGATTGCATTGAGTCAGTCGTGGTTTCTTAACAGGCTGCTGGAACCCAATCGGGTGAAATCTAAGTTTTGTTTTCAAT
>JANOCH010000739.1:0-3342 GCA_031412015.1 Chitinophagaceae bacterium | reverse complement strand
TGTAGTTGAGCGACATTTTCTGCTGTTACCGTCTCCGAAACATCATGGCGATCCATATAAATTGGCATACGTTTATTTTTCTTTATTAGTCAACTGGCTATACAACAAAATATTTTCTCTAAAAGACACCTGCCTCCCAGGCATCTGACTGTAATAAAAATAACACATATTCCAGTGCGAACGTTTTATAAAGTTCACTTAGTGTCAGTGAGTCTCACCGCATGAACCTAACCCAATGCCGGGATTGCCGGTACCCTTCATTTCTTTGGCCATCCAACCTCGCCAGCGCATATTTCGTAGCACCACCCTTTTTTACCGAAACCGATCACTCACCTGCAGCAATAGCCTCCCAATTCAAACACCTTTTCTTTAACAGCTGCGGCTATTACGGAACTGTAAGACACTATTTCTTCATCACACAACCTGCATTGAAACTCAGAATACTTCTATCCCTGACCAGGTGAAGTAATAAGCACTTCTGCCATCTGAATAGTTTTGCCACGGGTGAAGTTGCATCATTCTTCCCATCTAAAAGTTGAGGATGAAATTTAGGAACCGTCCCCCGGAATAAATTTATAAAAATTACAGCAGACCGGTGTACTTATTGGATCGCCCATGAATATAAGAATAATGTTTATTATTTTTAGTGGTATAAAAATTGATATATCTATCCTGAAGGAAAAAGTAAATGAATAGAAACAGATACTGGCAAATACGCAGAACTACCGGCAACAATGGAAGGATAAAACGAAACTACTTATCACTGAAACGCTGCGTGATATTGTGATGCAGACAGAATCAAAAGCATCGGTCACCAACAAAAATAATATTGAAATCCTGGAGGCGATCATGCTTGACCTCGGACGCAGCAGCAGTGGTATCGCGGAAAATCTTGACGAAACTGGTGTAAAGCGCATCATGGTAAAAAATAATGGTTCACTGATATACCAGCAATTGTTCAATGGCAAAATTATGGTCATGCTGGCCAGCCCTCATACAGAAGGCTATGGAGAGCCGAAACCACCGCTAAGCCTGGCCATACTAAGGCCGGCTGAATTGTCGGCCCGGTCTATCCTTGAGCATGTGAAAGAATTGCTTGATGATATCACCGAATGGGAAGATCATGATGATGATGACCCACGGAAAATACCTTTCGAACCGATCGGGTTCCGGCACACGTTAGATCTCCCGGCAGGTAACAGGGCTGACAACGAAAACGAATCTCTGTAGCAAAGATAGCCAGTCCGCGTGGAATTGTTGTTCCGGTGACAATCCTGATTACTCAATTCGCCTTCTGCCTGTAATCGTATTTCCTAACGATCATTTCGTCACCGGCGAAATATTCATGGGCCACTTTAGAAATTTGCGCCTGTATACATTTCCACTGCCCATTTTCTTTTATGTAGGTATCAGTATACATCGACATACCGGTAATCTCCTTTCCATTCTTCACTACAATATATTTGTTCTGCGAATGTACGAGAGCGGTATTGCCAAAGATCCTGATGTCTTCGTTGCGGTAATCCCAATAAATAAAACCATTACATTATTCATGCTGTATCGTTGGTTACAAAATTGTGAATGAATTTGGCATTTAGCTTTATTAATACCACCATGTCAGATTCCTGTGCCATTACCGGTAATATAAAAAAGATCAATAACCAGCTGTAAAGTATCTTCTTCATTGTAGGTTATAAATGGATGAAACACAAAACTAAAGGCCTGATGAAAATAATACTTTAGAAATCTTGCTGCTTTTCTTCATGACCTGTCTTCCTGACCAGACGATATTTATGAACGCCTTAGCCTGCAACGATCATTTTTTGTTTAATCATTTGAAGTGAGAATAAATAAAGAGTCAACAAACTGTTATCAGTAGGTTATTTCATGTTAACAATGAACCATTACTGATCGTTTACGTTTATAGCTATATCATTTTAATACATCAATTACTTAACAGTTAAAAAATTCAAAGATGAAAAAAGTATTTCAATTTCTTGTAGCGGGTGTCTCCCTTCTGTTGTCTGGTTCAGCATATTCACAACAAAACGATATTGTTGAAATAGCCGCAGGCTCAGAAGCACATACAACCTTAGTCGCAGCCGTAAAAGCCGCCGGTCTTGTTGAAACATTAAAGAGCAGTGGTCCTTTTACTGTATTTGCTCCGGTTAATGACGCATTTGCAAAATTACCTTCCGGAACGGTAGAATCTTTATTAAAACCAGAAAACAAAGCAACCCTGGTAAAAATCCTTACTTACCATGTTGTAGCGGGCAACCTTGACGCAAAAGCCGTTGTTGACGCCATCAAAACGGGAAAAGGCAAGGCAGTGCTAAAGACTGTTAGTGGCAATATACTTACTGCCACAATAGATAATGGTAAAGTAAAATTAACAGATGAAAAAGGCGGAGTAGCCTATGTTACTACGGCGGATCTTAAAGGTAGCAATGGTATCATTCATGTAATTGATACGGTAGTTCTTCCCAAATAAGAGGATGGTGGAATGGCTAACAAAAACTCTCAAGCAAATGGGAGTTTTTGTTCTATTGGTTTATAATATTTTCTGAGGGTGAGCTTTAATGTATGATCGAAAGGTATTTTCCTCTTTCCCTTAAAATTGTACAGTGATGTAAACGATGTAACCCATAAAGGACAATAGGATTAGGCATTATAAGCGCAAATGGTTTTCAATACTGAATAAGGATGTGGTATTTGATTCATTAATTTGTCCAGCAAGTAATTAAAATCCACTTCATTGCATTTCTTTTATTAAACCTGTACGCATATTCATCTAAGTAGGCATGTAAATGCTGAGTTGAACATTTATGATGAATCTCTCTTAACCAGTTTTCAAACTGCATGATTTGCTTATGCAATTCTTCTAATGCTTTACCCATCTGCGATGTAACGGTTTTAATATTCATCTGTTTTGCTAAATATTGATACGAACGATGATTGTCTGTCCTGATAGCGGCATGTTCATCTATCATATCTTTTAAAGCAAATTTTAATGTAGCGGCTTCAAAGTTTTCAATCTCCTGTTCCCGAATATTCCCGGTTCTTCCATCACTAAGCTGCTCTGCAGCTATTAAAACTCCTTGCTTGCTTTCTAAACTGCGGCCACGATGATGTTTTGTATAGCCTCCTGACAGCGTTTCGTCAGCATCTACCTGACCAGTTAATTTATCATTGTTATCCTGCTTCATTACTGCCTGTACTTTTCTTTTAAACAACCAGGCTGTTTTTTGCTGAACTCCTACTTCAGTTCCCAGTTCTGTAGTTGACATTCCCTTTTTTTTAGCTGTTAAGCGGAACACCATGTAAAAAGCCTTTAACATCGGC
>JANOCH010000738.1:0-12851 GCA_031412015.1 Chitinophagaceae bacterium | reverse complement strand
ATCACACAAAGCACATTAACGCTGAACTGGGATGCTTCAACAGATAATGTTGGGGTAACAGGTTATGACGTTTATCGCGATGGAATTAAGATCAACCCCGGTATTGTTACCAGTACTTCCTATAACGTAACCGGTCTATCGGCACTGGTTACTTACAGTTTTTATGTTGTGGCAAACGACGCTGCAGGCAATACATCCGCTAACAGCAATTCCGCCAGTGCGACGCCGCCGGATACACAGGCGCCAACAGCACCCACCAATCTTACAGCGTCCGCTATCACCGAAACATCAATGACCATCAGTTGGACCTCATCTATTGACAATGTCGGTGTGGCCGGCTACGATATTTACCAGGATAATATTAAGATCAATACAAGCCCTGTAACTATTACTTCGTTTGATGTAAGCGGACTGACAATTAATACGTCGTATGCATTTTATGTGCAGGCGAGTGATGCCGCTGGCAACAGCAGCAACAGTAGCACATCAAATTTTTCAACCTTAGCTCCTCCAGATACAGAAGCTCCTTCTGCACCAACGGATCTTGCGGCATCAGCCGTTACTCAATCATCATTGACACTGGACTGGACGGCCTCAACGGATAACGTAGCGGTGACCGGTTATGATGTTTATCAAAACGGAATAAAGATCAATGGGGCGAATGTGACAAGTACTTCTTATAATGTTAGCGGATTGATCGCATTAACCAGTTATGATTTTTATGTAGTGGCCAAAGATGCGGCAGGAAATGTATCTGTTGCAAGCAATACTATCAACGTAATAACACCGGATACACAGGCTCCTACCGCTCCATCAGGATTAGCCTCATCGAACCTTGCGGCAACATCTCTTACTCTCAACTGGAACGCTTCTACCGATAATGTAGCGGTAACAGGTTATGATGTTTACCAAAATGGTGTAAAGATCAACGTGGCGGCCGTAACAGTTACTAATTATAATGTGACCGGTTTATCACAGGCGAGTGCCTATAGTTTTTTTATCAGGGCGTTGGACGGTGCAGGAAATGTGTCGGGTAATAGTAACAGCATCAATGTTACCACACCCGATATACAGGCACCCACAGCTCCGTCAGGATTAGCATCCTCGAATCTTACTTCAACAACATTGACATTGAGCTGGGCCCCTTCAACTGACAATGTTGGGGTGTCGGGTTATGATGTATACAGGAATGGAGTTAAGATCAATCTTTCTGTTGTCACAACCATATCCTACAACGTAACAGGATTGACCGCATCTACAGCCTATAGCTTTTATGTACAGGCACGTGATGCGGCGGGAAATATTTCCGCAAACAGCAATACAATTAATGTTACTACGCCGGTTGCACCTGGTTGTACGGGTACCGGCACTATTAATTACCAGCGATGGAACAGCATTACCGGCACGACGATAGCCACACTTACTTCCAATGCTAATTATCCCAACAATCCTTCAGTATCGGGAACAATCACCAGTTTCGAAATACCTGTCAGCAGCGGCGACAACTACGGGATGAAAGTTTATGGATACATTTGCCCGCCCACAACCGGTACTTATACTTTCTGGATCGCCAGTGATGATAATGGTGAATTGTGGCTCAGTACTACCAGCAGTCCCGCCAATAAAACAAGGATAGCTTACCATACTCAATGGACCAACTCAAGAGAGTGGAATAAATATCCAACGCAAAAATCCGTAGCGATCGCACTTACTGCGGGTCAGTTATATTATGTAGAAGCATTGATGAAAGAAGGAACCGGGGGTGATAATATGGCGGTAGGTTGGGCCAAACCTGGCCAGGCCACTACCACACCAAGCGAAGTGATACCGGGTGCACAATTATTGGTATCCGTTCCGGATGCACAGGCGCCGACAAGCCCGACAAATCTTTCTGCTTTGAATATCGGGCAAACAACCTTCCTCCTTACCTGGACCGCATCGACAGATAATATCGGTGTAGCTGGTTATGATGTGTACAGGAATGGAGTAAAGATCAATGGGCCGTTGGTGAGCGGAACAAGTTATAATGTGACCGGTCTAACAGCAGGTACGCTTTATTCATTTACCATAATAGCAAAAGATGCAGCGGGTAATGCCAGCGTCGCCAGTGCTGCTCTGCCTGTAACAACTATACCTGTTGAAGCAGGTTCCGAAACATTTACACAAAGAACCGTCATCGCCAGCCAGCGTATGCCACACGATCTTGTGTACGGCCCGGATAATAACATATGGTATACCGAACGTTTTGCCGGTACAGTGAGTTTTGTCAACCCTGCCACCAGCACCAAAAGAGTGGTATTGACACTGGGTTCAAAAATGGTTAGAGTGGGCGGTCAGGATGGATTAATGGGATTGGCATTGCATCCACAGTTGCTCCAGGGCAAACCTTATGTCTATATCTCCTATACGTATCAATCAACCAGCGCTACGGTTCGTAAAACAAGAATTGAACGATATACGTATGATATCAATACACAAACCCTGGGAAGCCCGGCAACCGTATTAGAAGATATTCCGGGAAGCAATGATCACAACTCTGCGCGCCTTGCAATCGGGCCGGATCTGAAATTGTACTATACGGTGGGCGATATGGGTGCCGGCCAGTTTGATAACGCCGCACGTACCAACAATTCGCAGAACCTGGCGATCTATGAAGGAAAGGTTTTGCGACTGAATACCGAAGCGGTAAGCAGTTCGTGGATTCCAACGGATAATCCATTTACCAATGCGGGTCAACCGACAGCGGTATATTCATTTGGTCATCGCAACCCGCAGGGTCTTGTTTGGGGAAATGTAAATGGTACTGATATCTTATACAGTAGTGAGCATGGTCCATACAGCGATGATGAAATAAATATTATTGAGAACGGTAGGAATTATGGATGGCCACAGGTATCCGGCTTTTGCGATGGCAATTATAATGGTAGAACGGTAGGGGGCTTTGCCGTGGTGAGCGAGCAAAACAACTGCACCACACTCAATGCGAAAGAACCACTTCGTTCGTTATTCCCGGCATCTAATCCACCAACGGGTGGAGATAATATGACCTGGCCATCAACCGGACCATCCGGCACAGATTTCTATGGCAGCAATACTATACCCGGCTGGCAAAATTCTTTATTGATAGCTCAATTAAAGAATGGGACACTAACCCGTTTCAAACTTAGCAGTGATGGAAGAAATATTATTTCAGATACCATACATTATTTCCGTGGCATTGGCCGATTCAGGGATGTGGTGGTATCACCCGACGGATTGAAGATATACTTAGCCTGTGATTCAAGCGGATCAACTTCCGGCCCTACAGGTGGTGTGACCACCACACCAGCCAATCCCGGAAGCATACTCGAATTTACCTACCAGCCACCGGTCGGAGGCAGAGGTATCAATCAACTGATCACTCAAAACAAATTGACGGATGATATTAAGGACAAAACCATTGATATATATCCTAACCCGGCCAGCAGCTATGTGGTTGTTTACAATTATGGCAATGAACAGGGCCGTACGGCGGAACTGTTTGACATGAACGGAAGGTCGGTGAAAAGGCTGGCCATCCTTAGCCTTGCAACAAGGATAGGGGTAAACAATGTTGGCAGTGGTTTATATATCCTCAAAATAACGGACGCTAAAGGAAGGATCGTCAAAACAGAAAAGATCATTGTTCAGAAATAAGATCGCTGCATTTATTTAAAAAACGTCTCGCTTTGCGCGGGACGTTTTTTTGTTTTATGGCAGGATATCATCTTGAAAAATTTCATACGAAATACCTAAAGATTAACACCGGTAATTCATACTTGTCGCGTTCTTTCAAGTAATTTTACCCGCCTTACGTAACACCTATACTGTATCAGAACATGTTTTTGAAAACACTTACCGTAGCGGGTCTCGCCACATTCGAAATTTATGCAGCCATCCCTGCCGGCTTTGCGTTTGGTCTTTCACCGTGGACCATATTTTTGGCCAGCGTTGCGGGTGGATTGACAGGAGCTTTCGTGGCTGCCTTCCTGGGCGATAAGCTCAGGGCTTTTTTTCGTAAGAACAAACCCGTAAAAGAAAAACCAAACAAACACCCGGTAATACACCGGATCTGGGAAAAGTATGGCATTGTAGGTTTAGGTTTTTTAGGCACGCTTTCCGTTGGCGCCCCGATAAGCATTGCCATCGGTACGGGTTTGAATGCTAATTTTAAAAAATTGCTCACCTGGTGTTGTATTGGTGTGGTGGTCCGTTGTGTGTTGTTTACCACAGTTGGCCATTACGGGCTTCAGTTACTTTAAGAAAATAAGCATTACCGGCTTGCAGGATAAACATTCTTCCTTATTATTTGGTACATGGCTTTCAAATAATAACATTAGCCATCATGGTGCTCGGGGTGATCCAGCGATTTTCCGCAATGCGGGCATACTTGAATTTTTGGGGCTTTCACTTTTCTCATTTCTTCCAGGAAACCGGCGGTGATGATACCTGCGGGCAGGGCAAAAACGGCTAACCCCGAAAGTGAAATAATTCCGCTCAATACTTTACCCAATACGGTAATGGGTATCATATCACCATAACCAACGGTAGTAGCCGTAACTACCGCCCACCAGATGGTAGCGGGTATGCTGGAAAAAACATTGGGCTGTGCACTGTGTTCTGCAAAATATAGCAGGCAGGAAGCAATGATGATAAAAAACAGGATTAGTACCAGGCTAAGTTTTAGTTCATTAGCCCTTGTCTTAAAAACGTTCCTTACCATCCTCGCGGATTTCATATAGGCTGTAAGCCGGAACAATCGCAAAAAACGTAACAAGCGGAAAATCCGTATCACCCGCAGATCGAACCCGACAAATATATGAACATAAAAAGGCAGGATGGCCAGCAGGTCTACCAATGCTTCTGTGGACATCATATATCGCAGACGGCCGTGCAAGCTGTGTTTATAGCGGGGATCATGATTGCTGCTCCAGACACGGAGTACATATTCGATTGTAAAAATAATAACAGAAACAAGATCAAAAATGTGAAAAAAATCTTTGTGTGGTTCGTGAATCGAAGGAACAGTTTCCAGCATAACCGCCGTTATATTCAGTATTATCAGGATGATGATAAAGCCATTGAGGATCTTATCCCATTTGGTATTACCTAATTCGGGGTGAAGAAGTATATGTACCTTCTTTTTGGTTGCGTGATACATTCCGGAAGCTGATTTTGGTGGCTTTAAAGTTAGACTAATAAAGCTATAAAATTAAAGATGCCGTTCGCCAACCTGCTTAAATAATGACATTGGTTTTTCTTTATATTCGCCTGACGGAAACTCAACTTTTACCATGGCTATTAAAGTAATTGCATTTGATGCGGATGATACGCTTTGGGTTAACGAACCCTATTTCCTCGAAACAGAAAAGAGATTTTGCGAACTACTGGAAGACTATTTGCCCCAGCATTCGGTTTCACAGGAGCTATTCAGGACGGAGATGCAAAACCTTTCCCTGTATGGATACGGTATAAAAGGATTTATGCTTAGCATGGTGGAAACAGCGATACGGGTATCTGATAAAACAGTGAATGTCGGGGTCATTGAAAAAGCAATAGCCTTTGGTAAAGAACTGCTGGAGAAACCAATCGAAATGCTGGGTGGTGTCGAAGATGTTTTGAGATCGTTGTCGGGTAAATACAAACTGGTGGTTGCCACCAAAGGCGATCTGCTGGACCAGGAGCGTAAATTAAAAAAATCAGGAATCGGGCACTACTTTCATCATATCGAGATCATGAGTGATAAACAGGAAGCGGATTATAAAAAACTGATCAGGCACCTGGATATACCCGCCGACCAGTTTTTGATGATCGGTAATTCGATCAAATCGGATATATTACCAGTGCTGGCTATAGGCGGTCATGCTATTCATGTCCCGTACCACACTACCTGGGCACATGAAAAAACAGAACATACGGTTGAACATCCTAATTTCAGGACAATGGAAGTGATCACCGATATTCTTCCGTCCCTGAAGTAACCTAAAACATGAATTGGTTGTTAGCGCTCCATTATTAGAGATCTTATCAGTAATTTTTTTATTACTTTTAGTTAGCCTCTTAACCAGTAATAAAAAAACAATTGCATGTCACAAACTCCTTTGCATTTCCGGCAGGAACTGGAAGCTGAATTTACACTTCCGGAAGCAGCCGTTGATTTTTTCCGCGAGAATGGTTTTATCAAATTAAAGAATGTACTATCACCCAAGTTGATACAGTATATGAATGAAACCATTTCAGCGGAAGTGGTTAGGCTTAATACCCAGCATCTGCCAATGGAAGAACGTGATACTTATGGTAAAGCATTTTTGCAGATTATGAATATCTGGGTAAAGTCGCCCCCGGTAAAAGAGATTGTATTTAGTAAACGCCTGGCAAAAATAGCCGCCGACCTGATGGAAGTGAATGGTGTAAGAATGTATCACGACCAGGCTTTATTCAAAGAGCCCGGTGGCGGGCATACACCATGGCATGCCGATCAGTATTACTGGCCCTTGTCAAATGATAATACGGTAACGGCCTGGATACCGTTGCAGGAAACAGGTTTGGAATTGGGGCCGGTAGAATTCAGCGCCAGAAGTCAGCAGCTACAGGAAGGCAGAACGCTTAAAATCAGTGATGACAGCGAAGTTCTCATTCAGAAAAAACTCACACTCCATGATTTTGAAAAAATTGTCGAACCCTTTGAAATGGGTGAGGTAAGTTTTCATAGTGGCTGGCTGTTTCACCGGGCCGGTGCAAATCAAACGGATCAAATGCGAAAAGTAATGACGGTGATTTATATGGAAAAAGATATGAGGTTGAAGGAACCAGCCAATGAAAATCAACTGGCCGATTGGGAAACCTGGTGCCCCGGTGCCTTAGTGGGTAAAGTGATCGATTCGCCTTTGAACCCAATATTATATCAGCAATAAGTTAAAAAGAAAAGCTATCCTGAATTAAATTCATTTTTTTGCTGGAAATGCTTCGAAGATTGCTAGTTTATTTGTTCCTTCTATCCGGCCCCTCTTATCTTTATCTTTCCAAAAATGTACAAGAGAAATGGATCATTCGAAATTTCCCAAAGTGGAATTGCATTTGCATTTAGATTGTTCGCTGAGTTATGAGGTGGTCAAACAAATAGATCCTGCCATAACCTATGAGGAATTCAGGGGCTCTTTTGTGGCACCACCTAAATGTACCGACCTCGCCGATTATCTTATCAGGGCCATCAAAGGTTTTGAACTGATGCAAACAAAAGAACAGTTGCGGATGGTGACATTGGATCTTTTCAATCAATTAAAGGCCGACAATGTTATTTATGCCGAAATGCGTTTTGCCCCCTTACAACATTTACAAAATGGATTGAGTCCGGCAGAAGTTGTAGAAACAGTTAATGAAACAGTAACAGAGGGAATAAAACAAACCGGCGTTGAAGCGGGACTTATACTTTGCACTTTACGACATTACAGCGAAGAACAAAGTATGGAAACCGTTCGGCTGGTTGATCAATTTAAGGGAACGAATGTGGTGGGATTTGATATAGCTGCCGATGAAGCCGGTTTCCCCATTAACAATCACATAACAGCGTTCGAATTTGCCAAAGCCAATGCCATTCATTGTACGGCACATGCAGGGGAAGCAACGGGACCGTCGAGTGTATGGGAAACGCTCAAGCATTTTCATCCTTCGAGGATCGGGCATGGTGTAAGGAGTGCTGAAGATGATGCGCTGCTTGAATACCTAAAAAAAGAAAATATACATTTAGAAGTTTGCCCTACCAGTAATATACAAACCAATGTTTATGACAAAATCGAAGATCACACCGCTGATAAAATATACAAAGCCGGTGTATCGATGAGTATCAATACTGATTGCCGGACGATATCGGATGTAACATTGACCAGCGAATACAATGTGCTGGAAAAAATATTTCACTGGACAAAAGAACATTTTCTGACATGCAACCTGGAAGCTATCGAACATTCTTTTACAACACCAGAGAAAAAAGAAATGCTAAAAGAGAAAATACTGGCAGGATTCAGATGGTAAGGGATGACAATCTTATTCTCTATTTTTATTTTATTGGCTCTTTAATTTTTACAGGCTTCAAGGTTTTCAGATAAGCATAAATAGCTTTCAGCTCTTCATCATTCATCCGTCCAAAAGACTCCCAGGGCATCGGGCTTTTTGCTACTGTTCTTCCCAAACGAAAACGGTCAACAAAGTTTTTTTGCGACCAGCCGAAGATGCGGCTGCTTGAATCAGGTGTAATGTTAGGAGTAATGAAACCTTCGATGTCATTACCTCCTGCAAATGGTTCTCCGGTAAACTCGCCGCTTAACGTACGCTGCGTATGACAACCCCCGCAGTTTGCAACATTGTTGGCCATATAGTTTCCATAAACAGCCGAACTATCCCGGGCAATTCTTTGTTCTACATCGCCATTGGGCCCAACAGGTTTTATCATAAATGCTTTTACAGCCTTACCCAAAAGATTCAATTCATGATCCGGCACATTATTTTTCACCGGCTTTTGTGCCCGCAGGTAAGAAATGACGGCCGTCATGTCTTCATCCGTCATATTGTGAAAGGGCATAAAATCAAAAACCACCCTTCCGTCGGGATGAACTCCATATCTAAGGGATCTAGCTATTTCAGCGTCAGTGTAATTTCCAATTCCTGTTTCTTTGTCGGGAGTTATATTCCTGGAATAAATTTTCCCTAGTGGCAGGTCAAAAACGAATCCGCCGGTTAATGGAACATCTTGTCCCAGCTTTAACAAAGAGTCGGCATTGGTTAAACTATGGCAACTGGCGCAATGGGCAGCTCCAAATATTAAATGTTTACCACGCAGGATAACAGTACTGTCAGTTGTCGCCGTAATAGCAGGATAAGGGCGGTCATACTTTGTATTCTGCCGCCCCATTACGGTGATCGTTATACCAAGTATCAAAAACAACAGGATAATACCTGTCCACTTCAATATTTTTTTTAATCGTCTCATGCTTTGGGTTTAATGGCGGAAAATTAATGGCGGAATTTCCTCCCGGTAAATACACCCGGCCTGAATTGTTATAAATATTGCATGAGTTGATGAAAAACTGTCGGCTGGCGAAAGTTCTATGGTCAACTTCATTAACTTTACTCCATTGCGTTGAACCATATATTTTGCCTGAATGAAAAAAAAAGCGGCTCCCTCTTTACAACCTATCCCTGCTGTTAAAATAGCTACGCTGGTCAATGCTATTCAAAAGAACAAACACCTGCTTACCGGTAAAAAAGTCACGGCTGGATTTGATGGCTTTATAGACGCGATAATTAAGATCATTAAAAAGAAACAGCCTCAAAAAACCTCGCTTTTCACCACCATTAAAGAATTTGGAAACTATATTACCGAGAAAGTGGGAACGAGTTTTAGCCTGGAATTGGAAGAACAAAACAAGAAGCTTGGTGGCAATATGCCGATCATGGCCAATGCCCTGGGGCGAATAGGTATTTCAGTGAACTGCGTCGGCCCATTAGGCTATCCCCATCCACACCCAATATTTGGAAACATTTCCCAAAATTGCAAGCTATTCAGTTTCGCGGACCCGGGCACATCTACGGCTTATGAATTTAACGATGGCAAGATCATGCTGGCCCAAATGGGAGAGTTGAATAGTATGAAATGGAAACATATAAAAGCGAAAATTGGACTTGATAGGATCATAGACCTCTATACCGAAAGTGACCTGATCTGCCTGCTGAACTGGAGTGAAATAGACGCATCTACCAATATTTGGAAAGGTATTTTAAAAGATGTTCTCTCAAAATATTCCCTTACTAAAAATCAAACCGCTTTTTTTGATCTTTCCGATTGTTCCAAAAGAAGTAGTGAATCTATAACCGAAGCCCTGGACCTGTTACAGCGATTCGCCAAAAATACACGGGTTATGTTGAGTTTAAATAAAAACGAGGCTGACATTATTTATCGTTCACTATATCGCAAGAAACGTAAAAACGATCTACTCGCTACCGGGAAAGAAATCATTGGAAGGCTTTCCATAGATACCCTTGTGTTACATTCCGCAAAAGAAGCAATGGCGTTCACTAAAAAAGAACAGGTTCGGGTCGACTCTTTTTTTACAGCTGAGCCCGTAATCTCTACCGGGGCTGGCGATAATTTTAATGCGGGATTTTGTACAGGACAAATCCTGGAACTGGATCTTGAATCCTCTGTTATTATGGCCAATGCGGTTTCGGGCTGTTATGTAAGGAAGGGAATAAGCCCGGAATTACCGGATGTCATCAAATTCTTAAAAAATATTTCAACTGCTTATTAAACTATACTTACCAATCATGCAATTAAAAATTTATAAAGATCATCAAGGCCTATCTGATGCTGCAGCCAATGAAGTCATTGAACTCGTAAAAAATAAACCCGATGCGGTAGTATGTATGGCATCCGGGGAAACACCGCGTCTCACCTGTAAGCTATTAGTTGAAAAAGCTATAAAAGAAAAAGTGGATCTCAGCCGTATTACTTTTATCGGCCTGGATGAGTGGGTAGGCATTCCACCGGAAAACGATGGGAGCTGCCATTATTTTTTTCATACCGAGCTATTCAAACCATTACATCTCTCTTCTTCACAAGTCCATCTATTTGATGCATTGTCCAGTCACCTCGATGAAGAATGTAAAAAAGCAGATAAGTTGATTCTTGAAAAGGGGGGAATAGACCTGATGATCGTAGGTATTGGCATGAACGGTCATATTGGCTTCAATGAGCCCGGGGTGTCTTTTGATAATTATGCCCATGTCATCGACCTGGATGAAACGACGATTACCGTAGGTCAAAAATATTTTAAAACGCCTGTCGCCTTACAAAAAGGAATCACCTTAGGATTGAAACATCTGCAGCAAACAAAGAAAGTGTTATTACTGGCCAATGGAACTAAAAAGGCTGAAGTAGTCAAACAAACAGTGGAGGGAGAAATAACAAATAAATTTCCGGCAAGCATAATGCAGACACATGCGAATGGTTTTGTGATGATAGATGACGAGGCATCGGCTTTACTTGTTCGCAAATAAAATATTGCCTGCTAATGAAGATCAGCGAAGCCAATAAATTACGAATACTCTACTTCCTGGTATTTTGTTGCACCGCCGCCTGGCTTCCCATTTTTGCAGACTATTGTAAAGAAAGAGGATTAAGCGGTACGAAAACAGCCATCATTTTAAGTATCACGCCGGTTATGATGTTTCTAGTGCAGCCATTTTATGGCATGTTGGCTGACAGGCTAGGCTATAAAAAGACCTTATTAATTTCCTCTTTCCTTGCCTCTGTTTGCTATTCACTCTATCTTGTTGAAGGCAACTTTGCTTACCTGTTAATGATCACGGTCTTTATGGCCGTTTTCTACAACACGTTACAACCGGTCCTCGATAGCCTTTCATTAAAGCTGGTACAAAAAAACCCTGCCTTTTCTTATGGTACATTGCGAATTGCCGGCGCTGCGGGCTGGGCTTTTACAGGTATCATCAACGGCCAGTTAATTGACGCCCTTGATACTACGGTGATCTTTGCCGTATCAGCGATCAGTATGCTGCTTACTTTTCTTTTCGCTTTTAGCCTTCGTACCGACACAGAAAAAACAACTATTAAACCGGATCAATCATTTAAAAATGTAAAAGAAGTTTTTGGAAATAAGGTCTTCCTCTTTTTGTTATTCTGTATTTTTCTTGTTTCCGCGGGAGGTACCACTATTTGGAATTTCTATTCCACTTACATGAAAGAAAACGGTGCTTCAGCGTCGCTAGTCGGGTATGGCCTCTCCTTCCAGGGATTGTGTGAACTACCATTGTTTTATTTTTCCGCAAGGATCATAGGAAAGCTTGGAATACGTACTACTTTACTGATCACTGTTTTTGCCACCGCCCTACGATTGTTTCTATATAGTGTCGTAAAAAATCCGCAAGCGGCCATCGCCATTGAACTCTTGCATGGCATTTCCTGGTCGTTGTTTTGGGTAGTATGCGTGGAGTATGTGAATATCCTTGTCCGAGAAGATTGGAGAGTTACAGGACAGTCCCTTTTATATGCCGCTTATTATGGAGCAGGAGCTATTGTTGGAAACTTCTGGACCGGCTATTTGACGGACACAAAAATGAAGATCGCTGAGATTTTTTTATTGAATGCCGGTATTGCCGCAGGTGTCGGCCTATTGATATTTGTCTTTATGAGAAATAAGAAAATGGAAGTGCAGAAACAATCTTGAAAGCCATAATAGTATTCAACTATACGATTTGCATTTCATTAACTCCTTCCCGCATACGCTCAATATACCAGTCCACAAATTTAGCTACATCAATTTCTATCGGTGCATAAGGGCCGGGTTGGTAATGACTGGATTCAATACCACGGAAATTATTCTCACATAATTCCCAATCCTGTTCACCGGTTATTCTCCAGAAATCAGTTAACCGATCCAATGTATAGTCAACTCTCTCCTTAGCGTCCTGATCAACCAGCCACGCCAAATCAACATAAGTGAGAGAAGGAGAAACCGCGGTCAATCGCATGGTCCACATATAATCACTTACAGCATCCATCCAAAAATTGGGATAGACCACCAAACCTAAAACACCTGCATCAAAATCATTATGATCGCCCATCGGTTTGGCTACCGCTTTTCCATCCAGACTATAACTCAATACACCGGGACGCAACGGATAACGAACGGCGAAATGAAAAGAATCATTTTCAAAGTCAACATTGTTGATCGCTAATCCTTTTTGTTGCCAGGCCACGCGGCGCACCGCAAGCTCTTCATCGGCCGACTCTCTTAAATTTGCGCCGATCACCGCACTGC